>NZ_QUWV01000092.1 GCF_003403295.1 Komagataeibacter melaceti
TTTCATGATCGGGCAGCAGCCCCAGTGTCTGCCCGCAGAAAGAGAGTTGCGCCCATGGTTCCGACCTGTTGCAGAAGCAGGTCTCAACCCTATAGCGTCGGTCCGCACGGACCGACGCGTACGGAATCGTCCGCCCTTTCATCATGCAGCCAACGCCATGTCAGGTTCGGGCGTCGCTGCATTGGGCAGCGCTGTCATGTCTGCCTCGCCTTCTCCCACCTCCATCGCGCCAGCGACGGCCTCAGCCGCGCCCCCGGCGTCCTCCTGCGTCTCGTCAGTCTCCGGTTCGGCGTCCCACGCTGCCATCCGGGCCGCGGCCTCGCGCTGCCTGTCCAGTTTTTGCGTCCATTGTTCCAGCGCCGTGGCAAAGCCCGCCGCATCGGGTACCCAGTGCCCACCTTCGCCAACATGGTTCATGAGCGCCGCACGCATGAGCTTGCCCGT
>NZ_QUWV01000093.1 GCF_003403295.1 Komagataeibacter melaceti
GTCGTGGATGACCAGTACCGGAATGACCGGGGCAAGGGTCATGATGTCTTCAATGCGGGCCATGTCGGGCTCCTTTTTTTGTAACGTTCGCGGCGTGTGGGCCGGGGGTTCAGGCGTCTATTTGTGCCGCCATGTGGTCCATGGAGGCAAGGATGGCCGAAGCCCCCTGTTCGGGCATGTCCACATTCCCGCGCATGAGCGCGAACAGTTCGCGCCCCGTGCCGAACTGCGGCGCGGGCGGGCGGGACGGCGTGCGACCGGCCAGTTCCGTGGCTGACACCAGAACCTCGATCACGCCGGTCTGTGCGCACACGCGCACCATGTCCCCATCACGCAGCAGCGACAGCGGGCCGCCCACATAGGCTTCCGGCCCGATATGGATGGCGGCAGGCACCTTGCCGCTGGCGCCGGACATGCGGCCATCGGTCACGAGGGCGACCTTGTGCCCCCGGTCCTGCAATACGGCCAGGGTGGGGGTGAGCTTGTGCAGTTCGGGCATGCCGTTGGCCGCCGGGCCCTGGAAACGCACCACGACCACTACGTCACGGTCCAGCTTTCCATCGCGGAAGGCGTGCAGCACGTCTTCCTGATGGTCGAAGACCGCCGCCGGGGCCTCGATCGTCCAGCGTTCGGGGGCGACGGAACTGGTCTTGTAGATGCCTCGCCCCAGATTGCCCTCCATCAGCCGCATGCCGCCATCGGCGCGGAAGGGGTTGGCGGGCGCGCGCAGGATGCTCTCATCGGTCGAGGGGCCAGCTTCCTCCCATACCAGCCTGTCATCACGCATGTGCGGCATGGTGCGGTACGCGGCAAAGCCACCCTTCGCCACGGTCATGATATCGGGGTGCAGCAGGCCCGCATCCAGCAGGGAGCCGATCAGGCTGGGCATGCCACCCACCGCGTGGAAGGCGTTCACGTCCTCCGACCCGTTGGGATAGACGCGGGTAAGCTGCGGCACGATGGAGGAGAGCTGGTCCAGATCGCTCCAGTCGATCACGATGCCCGCCGCCCGCGCGATGGCAGGCAGGTGGATGGCGAGGTTGGTGGACCCGCCCGTGGCCAGCAGCCCCACGGCCGCGTTGACAATGGCGCGCTCATCCACGCACTGGCCCAGCGGGCGGTAGTCATCGCCCCGCGCGCCGATCTCGTTCAGGCGGTGGATGGCCGCGCGGGTCAGTTCCTGCCGCAGCCTGGTGTTGGGCGGCACGAAGGAGGAACCGGGCAGGTGCAGCCCCATGACCTCCATGAGCATCTGGTTGGTGTTGGCCGTGCCGTAGAAGGTGCAGGTGCCCGGCGCGTGGTAGGAATCCGATTCCGCGTCCATCAGCCGGTCCTTGCCCACCTTGCCCTCGGCATAAAGCTGGCGGATGCGCTGCTTTTCGCTGTTGGGCAGGCCCGAGGGCATGGGGCCGGAGGGGATCAGGATGGCGGGCAGGTGGCCAAAGCGCAGCGCGCCGATCAGCAGGCCGGGCACGATCTTGTCGCAGATGCCCAGCATCGCGACACCTTCATACATGCCATGGCTCAGCCCGACCGCCGTGGACAGGGCGATCACGTCACGGCTGAACAGCGAGATTTCCATGCCCGGCTGGCCCTGCGTCACGCCATCGCACATGGCGGGCGTGCCGCCGGCCACCTGCGCGGTGCCCCCGACCTCACGCGCGAAGAGCTTGATCTGGTCAGGATAGCGGCCATAGGGCTGATGGGCCGAAAGCATGTCGTTATATGACGTGATGATGCCCACATTCATGCCCCGCGCGCCGCGCAGGCCCGATTTGTCATCCCCCGCCGCGGCGATGGCGTGCGCAAGGTTGCCGCAGGCCAGCCGGGGGCGGCTGATGCCGTTTTCACGCTCCCGGGCGATCAGATCCAGATAGGCGCGGCGGGTGCCAGCCGAACGGGCGATGACCCGTTCGGTCACGGCAGTCAGGACAGGGTGCAGGCTCATGGACTCTCACAGACATTGATAGGCCCGGCCGCATGCGGGGCCGGGTTCGCCATCCATTGCGCCAGCAACGACAGCGGGTTTGAAGCGACCGGAATGCGCGAATATTTCATGGTCGCATGGCAACGGTCATATATTTTATAAAACGCCCCCGGATCAAGACATAAAATTATAAAATAAATCACAAAATCATAACTTAATTATTAAAGCGAACGAAGTGAGGTACGAAAGCGAACATCCGGCCCCACGGATATGTTGCCTTTCGGGCAATCCATGCCGTGCACACACCAGCGCGTGCAGGGCTTGTCGCCCATAAAATTATTATATTTGAATATCTTATGACAGTCCGGCCCCTCGGTTCCCGTCCGGCGGGGCGAACATGCGCAATGCGCGCGCGGATGCGCGAAACGGCAGACCCTCTTGGGGCGCGTGGCAGATATGGCATTGGGGAAAAGGGGGCAGGAAATGGTGAGCCGGGTGGGATTCGAACCCACGACCATTCGATTAAAAGTCGAATGCTCTACCGACTGAGCTACCGGCTCACAGCATCTGCATGGCAGGCGGATACATGCTGGAACCTGTGTCCAGCCGCCTTGGGCAGGTCTCTAAACATCCTGTGCGGGGGTGTCAACCTGTGCGGGACTGGCAATGGGCGATGCAGGGCGGGAAAATATTCCAGCCACCACCGCCATGACGCCACAGCCCCGGCAGCCCCCGGTATCATACGCTACGTCCGGGTTATCCCGTAAGCGTGGATATCCCCCCGCCACGAATGGCGGGGGAAGGGCCGGATCAGCCCTCGGCGTCGGCGGGACGCATGCGGATGATGCGGTCAGGATCCTGCACCATGCCGCTCTGGCCCGAGCCGCGCTTGATCTGGTCGATGTGGTCCATGCCTTCGATCACCTGGCCCACGATGGTGTACTGGCCATCAAGGTGGGGGGAGGGCTCGAACATGATGAAGAACTGGCTGTTGGCGCTGTCCGGGTTCATGGTGCGGGCCATGCCCACCGTGCCGCGTTCGAACTTGGCCTTGTTGGTGAACTCGGCCTTCAGGTCCGGCAGCTTGCTGCCCGATGTGCCGGTGCCCGTCGGGTCGCCGCCCTGCGCCATGAAGCCATGGATCACGCGGTGGAAGGGCGTGTTGTCATAAAAGCCTTCGGCCGCCAGCGTGCGGATACGCTCGGCCGCCAGCGGCGCGATATCGGGACGCAGGCGGATCACCACCCGTCCTGTCTTGAGATCGACGTTGATCAGGTCGGACTTGTTTTCTGTAGCAGACATCGTGATCCGTTTCGTAAATGAAGATGTGGGAAAGCCGGGCCGCTCACGCCCCCCGGCTTCTGTCAGCCGCGCAGGCGGCTCAGGATGTGCCTGCGCGTAAAGGGTGGGACAAAGGCGGAAATGTCCCCATCCAGCCGGGCTATTTCCTTCACCAGCCGGGAGGAGATGTACTGGTGCCCCTCCCGCGCCATGAGGAACAGCGTATCAATGTCAGGGGCCAGATGCTGGTTCATCCCAAACATCTGGTTCTCGTATTCGAAATCCGCAACCGCCCGCAGCCCGCGAATGATTGCATGCGCCCCATGCGTACGCGCCGCATGCACCACCAGCCCGGTAAAACCCACCACGGTAATGGGTGTGGCGCGCCCGGCATTGAGCGGGGCGATATCGGTGCGCAGGCAGAGTATCCGCTCCTCCAGCGGGAGGAGGGGATGCTTGTCGCGGTTTTCGGCCACGCCGATCACCAGCCGGTCCATAAGCCCCGCCGCACGTTCGATAATATCCATATGCCCGCTGGTGACGGGATCGAACGTGCCCGGATAGAAGCCGGTGCGCGAAGCCGGGGCCTCAGTCATCGTGGCCTGCATCGGGCGCGGGCGGGGTGTCGCCATTGGGGGCAGCGGTTTCATCCGCCGCGTCCTCATCCCCGTCCCCGTCATCCATGACCGGGAAGACGCTGGTGACTTCCTCGGTATCGTCCAGGCGGAACAGGGTCACGCCGCTGGCCTGGCGCGACATGATGCGCACTTGGTCGATGGGCAGGCGGATCAGGCGGCCCGCGTCGGTCACCAGCATGACATCCGTGCCATCCAGCACCGGCAGTGTCGCCACCACGGCGTTGCCGCGCTTGTTGGCGGAGAACGTCATGTTGTTGATGCCCTGCCCGCCGCGCCCGCTCACCCGGTAGTCATAGGCCGAGGACCGGCGGCCAAAGCCCGCGTTGCTGACGATCAGCAGTACTTCCTCGGCGGCTTCCAGCTCGGCGAAGCGCTCGGCGTCCAGCGGCATGTCACCACTGTCCTCGCCTTCCTCCATCGTCACGGGTTCGTCCGCTTCCTCGCCTTCATGCGCGGCTTCGGCGCGGCGGCGGGCATTGGCCATGCGCAGGTAGGCGGCGCGTTCTTCCACCGTGGCCTCGACGTGGTTGAGCACGCACAGGCTGTTCACGCTGTCACCTTCGGCCAGCTTGATGCCGCGCACGCCCGAACTGCCACGCCCGGCAAAGACGCGCAGCGTCTCGTCCGTGATCTGGAAGCGGATGCAGCGCGCGTTGCGGGTGCCAAGGAATACGTCCTGCCCCTCGCGGCAGGTGGCGACGCCGATCAGCCGGTCATTGTCATCCAGCTTCATCGCGATCAGGCCCGATGAGCGGATGTTGCGGAAGTCGCTCAGCCGGTTGCGCCGCACGCTGCCCGACGCCGTGGCGAAGACAAGGTGCAGGTTCTCCCACAGGTCTTCATCCTGCGGCAGGGGCAGTACGGCGGTGATGGTGTCACCGCCCAGGTCGGGCAGCAGGTTGACCAGCGCGCGGCCCTTGGCGGTGGGGCTGGCTTCGGGCAGGCGCCACACCTTCTCACGGTAGGCCTTGCCGCCCGATGAGAAGAACAGCACCCACTGGTGGGTATGCGCGTTGAAGGACCGCACGATGATGTCGTCACCCCGGCGGCCCGCCGCCGTGCGGCCACGGCCGCCACGGTTCTGCGCGCGGAAGATGTCCAGCGGCGTGCGCTTGATGAAGCCTTCACGCGTGATGGTAACGACCATCTGCCCCGGCTCGATCAGGCTTTCATCGGTCTGGTCGCCCGCGTAATCGGCAATGTCGGTCGCGCGCGGGGTGGCCAGTTCGGCACGGATGGCGGCCAGTTCGTTGCACATGACCTCCATGCGGCGGGGGCGGCTGGCGATGATGTCCAGCAGGTCATTGATGCGGACCGCGACTTCGGAGAGTTCCTGCTGGATCTTGTCACGCTCCAGCCCGGTCAGGCGCTGCAGGCGCAGTTCAAGGATGCCGCGCGCCTGCGCTTCCGTCAGGTGGACCCTGCCGTCAACGATGACATTGCCCTCGTCATGGATCAGTTTCAGCAGCGGGGCCACATCGGCCGCGTCCCATGCCCGCTCCATCAGCGCGGTGCGCGCGGCGGCCGTGTCGGGCGCGGCGCGGATCAGGGCGATCACGGCGTCGATATTGGCCACCGCGATGACCAGCCCCACCAGCAGGTGCCCACGGTCACGTGCCTTGTTCAGGTCAAAGCGCGCGCGGCGCAGGATGACTTCCTCACGGAAGCGGATGAACGCTTCCAGCACGTCCTTCAGCCCCATGAGGCGCGGCTGCCCGCCATCAAGGGCCAGCATGTTCACGCCGAACGAGGTCTGGAGCTGCGTGAAGCGGTAGAGCTGGTTCAGCACCACCTCCGGCGTCGCCTCGCGCTTGATCTCGATGACGATGCGCATGCCCGAACGGTCGCTCTCGTCACGGATGTCGGAAATGCCCTCGACCTGCTTGGTGCGCACCAGGTCCGCGATGCGCTCCTGCAGCGTGGCCTTGTTTACCTGATACGGGATTTCGGTAACGATGATGGCCTTGCGGTCCTTGCGGATTTCCTCGATCTCGGCCTTGGCGCGGATGATGACCGAGCCGCGCCCCGTCTCGAACGCGCTGCGGATGCCCGCCCTGCCAAGGATGGTGCCGCCGGTGGGAAAATCCGGGCCGGGTACGTATTCCAGCAGGTCATCGAGCGTCATGTCCGGGCGCGCGATCAGCGCCAGCGTGGCGTCAATGATCTCGCCGGGGTTGTGCGGCGGGATGTTGGTCGCCATGCCCACCGCGATGCCCGATGCGCCATTGACCAGCAGGTTGGGGAAGGCGGCGGGCAGGATCTGGGGTTCCTGCTCGCTTTCGTCATAGTTGGGCTGGAAATCGACCGTATCGCGGTCGATGTCGTCCAGCAGGAAGGACGCGGCCTTGGCCAGGCGTGCTTCGGTATAACGCATGGCGGCGGGCGAATCCCCGTCCACCGAGCCGAAATTGCCCTGCCCGTCGATCAGCTTCACCCGCATCGACCATGACTGCGCCATGCGCACCATGGCGTCGTAGATGGAGGAGTCGCCATGCGGGTGGTATTTACCCATCACGTCACCGACCGCGCGGGCCGATTTGCGGTAGGGCTTGTCGTGCGTGAACCCGCTTTCGCGCATGGAATACAGGATGCGGCGATGGACCGGCTTCAGCCCGTCACGCACGTCCGGCAGGGCGCGGCTGACAATGACGGACATCGCATAGGCCAGATAGGAGGAGCGCATCTCCTCCTCGATCGTGACCGGCAGCATGGCGGACGGGGGCAGGGGATCGTCGGGTATCTCGGTCAAGGCAGTTCCGTCATGTCAGGGTTATCCCGCCCGTCGCGGCCGCGCGGGCGCAAGGGCGGGACAGAAGGCAGGCATGGCCCGCCGCGCGGCGGCCATCATGTCCCTGCGTGCATATAGCATGGCCAGCGGCCCGGCGCGAAGCGCCGCCGGGGCTTTAGAACGGGATTTCATCATCCAGGTCGCTGCCACCGGCCGGGGCGTCCCAGCCGCCGCCAGTGCTGCCACCGCCGCCACCGGCCGGGCGGTCATTGTTGCGCTGGGGCTGGCTGCGGGCGGGTGCGCTGTAGCCACCGCCGCTGCCGCCACCATAGCCACCACCGCCATAGCCGCCGCCCATGTCGTCACCGCCGCCTTCGCCGCCGCGGTTGCTGTCCAGCAGCACCAGGTCGCCACGGAAGCGGTCCACCACCACCTCGGTCGTGTAGCGGTCCTGGCCGCTCTGGTCGGTCCATTTGCGGGTCTGGAGCGAGCCCTCCAGATAGACCTTGCGGCCCTTGCGCAGGAAGCGCTCGGCCACATCGCCGATCCGTTCGTTGAAGATGACCACCCGGTGCCATTCGGTCCGCTCGCGGCGTTCGCCCGAGGCGCGGTCATTCCATGTGTCGCTGGTTGCCAGTGTGAGCGAGACGATCTTCGCCCCGCTCTGGCTGGTGCGGACCTCCGGGTCCTTGCCCAGATTGCCCACGAGAATGACCTTGTTGACGCTGCCCGCCATATGCTGTCCTGCTGCAGTTCGAGTATGGGACCGGCAGATACGGGCCGGGAGCCCCTGCCGGGAGCCGCGCTGGCCGCCTGCTGGCGGCTGGCACGGAATATGCGCGGTGATCCTACAGGAAACTCCTCCTGTTGGCGAGGGCGGGCGCGTGGCGGGTGCATGGCATGCCCGGTGGCCCTTGTCGTGGCGGGTGGGGGAAGCCAGATATGGAACCAGCCGGCATGTCCAGGCCGGGCGGCATCCGGTTCCCCGCGGGGAACGGAACAGGGAGAGTTCATGAGCATTTCTTCACGCCCGGCGCAGGTTCCGGCGGGCCAGCATGTCAGCCAGCAGTCAATCCGCGTGCGGGGTGCCCGGGCGCATAACCTGAAAAATGTGGATGTCGACATCCCTCGTGATGCGCTGACGGTCATGACCGGGCTGTCCGGGTCGGGCAAGTCGTCACTTGCGTTCGATACGGTCTATGCCGAGGGGCAGCGACGTTACGTGGAGAGCCTCTCGGCTTACGCGCGCCAGTTCCTTGAACTCATGGGCAAGCCGGATGTCGATTCGATCGAGGGCCTGTCCCCCGCCATTTCCATCGAGCAGAAGACCACATCCAAGAATCCCCGCTCCACCGTCGGCACCGTGACGGAGGTGCATGACTACATGCGCCTGCTGTGGGCGCGCGCGGGCGTGCCCTATTCCCCCGCCACCGGCCTGCCGATCGAGGCGCAGACGATCAGCCAGATGGTGGACCGCGTCATGGCCATGCCCGAGGGCACGCGGCTCATGCTGCTGGCCCCGGTGCTGCGTGACCGCAAGGGCGAATGTAAAAAGGAACTGGCCGAACTCCAGCGCAAGGGCTTCACCCGCGCAAAGGTGGATGGCACGCTTTACGCCATTGATGAGGTGCCGGATCTCAACCGCCGCCTGCGCCATACGGTGGAGGCCGTGGTGGACCGCGTGGTGGTGAAGGAGGGAATCGAGAGCCGTCTGGCCGACAGTTTCGAGACCGCGCTCGGCCTGTCCGATGGTCTGGTCTATGCCGAGGAAGTGGTGAAGAACGCGCCCGAGGGCAGCGAGCCGCCGCGCACGGTGTTTTCCTCCCGCTTCGCATGTCCCGTCAGCGGCTTCACGCTGGAGGAGGTCGAACCCCGCCTGTTCTCCTTCAACGCGCCGCAGGGGGCCTGCCCCGCCTGTGACGGGATCGGGCAGGAAACGTTTTTCGACCCCCGCCTGATCGTACCTGACGAATCGCTCTCGCTCGCAGCCGGGGCCATCGCGCCGTGGCGCAACAGCCAGAGCCCGTATTACACCCAGACCCTTGCCGCCATCGCCGCGCATTATGGCGTGTCGATGGATACGCCGTGGGAAGACCTGCCCGAGGGCGTGCGCGACGTGATCCTTGATGGCGGGAAGGACCCGATCGAGTTCACCTATCGTGACGAACGGCGCAGCTACAGCCTGACCAAGCCGTTCGAGGGTATCGTGACCAACCTGCGCCGCCGCATGGCGGAGACCGACAGCGTATGGGTGCGTGAGGAACTGTCGCGCTACCAGTCCGAAAAGCCCTGCCATGTGTGTGACGGCGCGCGCCTGCGGCCCGAAGCGCTGTCCGTGCGGGTGGCGGGCATGAATATCGCACAGGCATCGGACATGCCGATCAGCAGGGCGCTGGAATGGTTTGGCACGGTGGAGGCCACGCTCACGCCCCAGCGCGCCGAGATCGCACGCCGCATATTGCGCGAAATCCTTGACCGGCTGCGCTTCCTTGATGATGTGGGGCTGGATTACCTGACACTTTCACGCGGCTCGGCCACGCTTTCGGGCGGGGAGAGCCAGCGCATCCGGCTGGCCAGCCAGATCGGTTCTGGCCTGACCGGCGTGCTGTATGTGCTTGATGAACCCTCCATCGGCCTGCACCAGCGCGATAACGAACGCCTGCTGGGCACGCTGGATCGGCTCAAGAAGCTGGGCAACACGCTCATCGTGGTCGAGCATGATGAAGACGCCATCCGTGCCGCTGACTGGCTGATCGACATGGGGCCGGGCGCTGGCGTGAATGGCGGGCATATCGTCGCCGCCGGTACCCCGCAGGAAGTGGCCGCGAACCCTGACAGCCTGACCGGCGCGTATCTTTCGGGCCGCAGGTGCATTCCCGTGCCGACCGAGCGCAGGAAGATCGACCCCGCGCGCGAACTGGTGCTGCGCGGGGCCACGGGCAACAACCTGAAGGATGTGACGGCGCATTTCCCGCTGGGCACGTTCACCTGTGTGACCGGCGTCTCGGGTGGCGGCAAGTCCACGCTGGTGATTGATACGCTCTACAAGGCCCTGTCGCGCCGCCTGATGGGCTCGGGCCAGAACCCCGCGCCGTATGAGGCGATTGACGGGCTCGAGCAGCTCGACAAGATCATCGACATCGACCAGTCGCCCATCGGGCGCACCCCGCGCTCCAACCCCGCCACCTATACCGACCTGTTCGGCCCCATTCGTGACTGGTTTGCCGAACTGCCCGAGAGCAAGGCGCGCGGCTACAAGCCGGGTCGCTTCTCGTTCAACGTCAAGGGCGGGCGGTGCGAGGCGTGTCAGGGCGATGGCGTGCTGAAGATCGAGATGCACTTCCTGCCCGATGTGTTCGTCACCTGCGATACCTGCAAGGGCGCGCGCTACAATCGCGAGACGCTGGATGTGAAGTTCCGGGGCAAGTCCATTGCCGATGTGCTGGCCATGTCGGTGGATGAGGCGCTGCCCTATTTCTCCGCCGTGCCGCGCATCCATGACCGGCTGGCCATATTGCAGAAGGTGGGGCTGGGTTACGTGGCGCTGGGCCAGCAGGCCACCACCCTTTCGGGCGGTGAGGCGCAGCGCGTCAAGCTGTCCAAGGAACTGGCGCGCCGAGCCACGGGGCGCACGCTCTACATCCTCGATGAACCGACCACCGGCCTGCATACGGAAGACGTGCGCAAGTTGCTCGAGGTGCTGCACGCGCTGGTGGACCAGGGCAACACCGTGGTGGTGATCGAGCATAACCTCGAGGTCATCAAGACCGCCGACTGGGTGATCGACATGGGGCCGGAGGGCGGTGATGGCGGTGGCCAGATCGTGGCCAGCGGCACGCCCGAACAGGTCGCGGCCTGCCCCGCCAGCCACACCGGGCGATTCCTGCGCCCGCTGCTGGAGAACAGGCCGCTTGTGCCGGTTAAGGCCCCGCCAGCCCCGGCGAAGGGGCGCGGCAGAAAAGCCACAGTGGCATCTGCGGAAAAGGACGTAAAAAAGCAGGCAAAACCGGCAAAAACCCGGCGTAAAACGGCAAAGTAAGCCAAAGTTTGCAGCCCGTGGGGGAGGGAGGTCAGAAAAAAACCGGGCCGATGATGCGAAAAACACTTGCATCGCACCATCGGCAGGCCCTATCAGCGCCTCTCTTGGCCCAAGGGGGCAATCTTGCCCAACAGGCTATCTACTGGTTTTGGGGTACGTGATGAACGCACTTGCTCAACTGGGGATGGTCTCGGAACACCCGAGCGATAACCAGATTTCTTCAGCGCCGTTTTCGTCCGAGGACGACCGGAAGGACTACTTCGTCGAGAAAGACGGGATGAAGTTTGCGGGAACGCACCTTCTCGTTGATCTTTGGGATGCCCGGAATCTTGATGATCCGGAGCAGATCGACCGTACCCTGTGTGAGGCCGCCGTAACGGCCGGGGCCACGATCCTGCACAGCCATTTCCACCACTTCACGCCCAATGGCGGCGTGTCGGGCGTGGTGGTGCTGGCGGAAAGCCACATCTCGATCCACACATGGCCCGAGCGGAATTTCGCCGCCGTGGATATTTTCATGTGTGGGGCGTGCGACCCGCACCTTGCCATTCCGGTCATGCAGCGCCTGTTCCAGGCGGGCCGGATCGAGGTGGACGAGCAGCGCCGCGGGCGCGTCCAGCTCTAGCACGCCATGGCCGGGGTGGCGTTTGCCCATGCCCGGCAATCCCAGGCGTAATAATTGAAGGCGCGGGCCGGATGCATGTCCGGCCCGTGTTTTTTCGTGTGTATTGATTGAGGACGGAAGGGGAACCGCAATGTCCCGTGAGTGGATCAGCGAGGGCCTGTACGAAGGCTGGCGGCAGGAACTGCGTGTGGACCGGCTGCTGGCGCGGACGAAAAGCGCGTTTCAGGATATTGCCGTGTTCGAGAATGTCGATCTCGGCCGGGTCCTGATGCTTGATGGCGTGGTCCAGATCACCGAGCGGGATGAGTTCGTCTATCAGGAAATGCTGACCCATGTGCCCCTGCTGGAGCATGGCGATGCGAAGCGCGTGCTGATCATCGGCGCGGGTGACGGCGGCGTGCTGCGCCGTGTGCTTGAGCACAACACGGTGGAAAAGGCCGTGATGGTCGAGATTGATGGCGAGGTGATCGAGCTGTCAAAGAAATTCCTGCCTTCCATCGCCGGGGATGCATGGAACGACCCGCGCGCCGAGGTGATCGTGGGTGACGGGATCGAATACGTCACCAACGCAGCCGATGGCGCGTTCGATGTCATCATCGTGGACAGCACCGATCCGATCGGCGTGGGCGAGGTGCTGTTTACCGATTCGTTCTACAAGCACTGCGCGCGCATCCTCAGCGCCAACGGCATTATCGTGAACCAGTGCGGCGTGCCGTTCATGCAGGCTGATGAACTGCGTGACACCAGCGCGCGCCGGGCGCAGTTCTTCGCCCATGTCTCGGCCTATGTCGCGGCGGTGCCGACTTATGTCGGCGGGTTCATGACGCTGGGTGTCGCGGCCAAGGGTGCGGTGCCGGGCCGCCAGCCGGTCGATGTGATCCGTGCCCGTGCCGAGAAGGCCGGTATTGGTGCGGCGTGCCGTTACTGGACGCCGGAGATGCATGTCGCCTCCTTCGTCCTGCCGCCCTATATCGCGAAGAACCTGCCGCGCTGAGTGTGCGGGCAGGCTGATAGAACAGGGAAAGCTTATGGCGCCGCCTTTTTCAAAAAAGGCGGCGCTACCTGAAGCTCTCCCCTGGCTGGCGGAAGGGTCCGTAAGGCGCCTGTCCTGCCAGCCCCTTGGCGTTTTCGCCCCCGGTGCAGGGGCGCGGGCCAGAGGCCCGTTCAGGCTTTTGGTGCGTGGCGGGCGGCCTTGCGCACGCTGATTTCCTTGACCTCCAGATCCTTCACCCCATCGGCAAAGACCTTGAAGTGCGGCGTGGCGAGGTGGGTCTCGAACGCGGCTTCGTCTTCATAGACTTCGACGAGGATGACGGTCTGCGGGTCATCGAGCGGGCTTACGGCCTCAAAGCGTAGGCACCCCTTTTCATCGGAGACCGAGCGTTCGCTGTCATAGGCGCACAGTTCGAGAAAACGCGTGCGGTTTTCAGTGGAAACGCGGAATTCCGCCACAATGGTCAACGGGCTTGTGGTCATGGCCGGGCTCTCCTTTTCATGTTCCGGGTCCGGCACCATACGCATGCGCGCGGCGGGTGATGCAAACCCGTATCATGCCGGTTTTCATGGATTGACTTGGCGCATCCTGTCATGTCAAGTCAGGTCTGTCGACACGGGAGAGACTGGCCCCGCGCCAGCGCCGAAGGAGCAACCGCCCCGGAAACTCTCAGGCCAAAGGACCGGTCGGCCGAGACTTCTGGAAAGAGGTGTCCCTTGGCGGACACCCGCCGACGGGATAGCGATCTCAGGCACATGCGACAGAAGGGGCACTTAAGGATCCACCCGGATTCGACAGGAGTGCCGCCGTGTCCGTCCCGTTGCCTGACCGTATTCCCTTTCGTTCCCCGTTTTCCATTCCCCGTTCCGCTGGCGCGTATCGTGTTGGCCTGACGTCATGCGCGCATGCGTGTGGCCGTGCCTGCGCGCATGCGGACATGCACAAGGCCCGGCCCGCATGAACCACCAGCCCCTGCTGCGCACCCCGCTTTACGACCTGCATCTTGAACTCGGTGCCCGCATGGTGCCGTTTGCCGGTTACGAAATGCCGGTCCAGTACCCCGCCGGTGTCATGGCCGAACACCTGCACACGCGTGCGCAGGCGGGGCTGTTTGATGTCTCGCATATGGGGCAGGTGCGCATCCGCCCCCGTTCGGGGCAGGTGGCGGATGCCGCCCGCGCGCTTGAGGCACTGGTGCCCGCCGATATTGTCGGCCTGCGCGCCGGCCGCCAGCGTTACGCCCTGTTCATGACGCCCGATGGCGGCATTAGCGATGACCTGATGGTCACCAACATGGGGGAGTGGCTGCTGCTGGTGGTCAACGCGGCGTGCAAGCATGCGGATTTCGCCCATGTGCATGAAGCGTTGGCGGATAGCTGCACGGTTGAGATGCTGTCCAGCCGCGCGCTCATCGCCCTGCAGGGCCCGGCGGCTGAGGCGGCGCTGGCCGGGCTGAACCCGGCGGCGGCGGACATGCGCTTCATGGATGTGGCGGAGATGGAACTGGCGGGCGTGCCCTGCATCGTTTCACGCTCCGGCTATACGGGTGAGGACGGATATGAAATCGGCATGCCGGACAGCGATGCGGCCACGGTTGCGCGCGCGCTGCTGGCGCGGCCTGGTGTCGCGCCCGTCGGCCTGGGCGCGCGTGACAGCCTGCGGCTGGAGGCCGGGCTGTGCCTGTACGGCACCGATATCGACCTGACCACCACCCCGGTCGAGGCCGCGCTGGAATGGTCCATACAGAAAAGCCGCAAGCCCGGAGGTGCGCGTGCGGGTGGCTATCCCGGCGCCCCGATCGTGGCGGACCAGCTGGCTGATGGCCCGTCGCGCCGCCGCGTGGGCCTGCGGGCCGAAGGGCGCGCGCCCGTGCGGGGTGGCGCCGAACTCTTTGCCGATGAGGCGGGTGCGCTCCCGGCGGGGCGTGTCACCTCCGGCGCGTTTGGCCCCAGCGTCAACGCCCCCGTGGCCATGGGCTATGTGGCGCGCGACCTGTCCGCCCCCGGCACGCGCCTTTTCGCCGCCGTGCGCGGGCGGCTGCTGCCGGTGCAGGTGACGGCGCTGCCGTTTGTCCCGCCCACGTTCCGCCGCTAGGCCCCGCGTTTTTTTACCGAACTTCCAGATCAATGGAGCATGAGCATGACGGTCTATTACACGAAAGAGCATGAATGGCTGCGCGTTGAGGGGGATGTGGCCGTAATCGGCATCACGCCCCACGCGGCGAACGAACTGGGCGAACTGGTCTTTGCCGAGGCCCGCGACCCCGGCACCACCGTCGAGCAGGGCGACAGCGTGGCCGTGGTGGAATCGGTCAAGGCGGCGTCGGACATCTACGCCCCGATCACGGGTGATGTGCTCTCCTTCAACGAGGCGCTGGCCGATGACGCCGCCCTCGTCAACCGCGACCCGGAAGGCGAAGGCTGGATCGTGCGCATGACCATGGCCGACCCCAGGCAGCTTGATGGCCTGCTGGACGCCGCCACCTACGCCGCGCTGGTTGGCTGACCCCATTTTCCCTTTCACCTGACGGAGTATGCTGGCCGTGACGTCTTCCTCCTGCGGTTCTTCTTCCCTGTGGCATGGTCTGGGCGATGATGCCGGTGCGTTCTGCGCCCGCCATGTCGGGCCGGATGCGCAAGACGTGGCCGGGATGCTGCGTGTGGTGGGGGCTGACACGCTTGACAGCCTGATGGCTCAGACCGTGCCCGACAGCATCCGCCTGCATGGCGCGATGGGTCTGGGCCATGGCGTGCCCGAACACGTGGCGCTGGCGCGGCTGCGCACTATTGCGGCGGAAAACCGGGTCCTGACATCACTGATCGGCCAGGGCTATTACGACACGATCCTGCCCTCCGTGATCCAGCGCAACGTGCTGGAAAACCCGGCCTGGTACACGGCCTATACCCCCTATCAGCCCGAAATCAGCCAGGGGCGGCTTGAAGCCCTGCTCAATTTCCAGACGCTGGTCATCGAACTGACCGGGCTGGAAGTGGCCAATGCCTCCCTGCTGGATGAAGGCACGGCGGCGGCCGAGGCCATGGCCATGGCGCGGCGCGTCTCCAAAAGCAGGGCCACAGCCTTTTTTGTCGATGCCGACTGCCACCCGCAGACCATCGCAGTGCTGCGCACTCGCGCCGAGCCGATGGGCTGGCAGCTCGTGCTGGGTGACCCCGCGACCGATCTGGACCCGCAGGCGGTGTTTGGCGCGCTGTTCCAGTATCCCGGCTCCACCGGGGAACTGCGCGACCCGCGCGCATGGATTGAAAGCCTGCATGCGGCGGGTGGCATTGCGGCGGTCTGCGCGGACCCGATGGCGCTCATGCTGGTGGAAAGCCCCGGCGCGCTGGGGGCGGACATCGCGGTAGGCACCATGCAGCGTTATGGCATGCCGATGGGGGCCGGTGGCCCGCACGCGGCCTACATGGCGGTGCGGGATGCGCTGCGCCGGAACATTCCGGGGCGGATCGTAGGCGTGTCCGTCGATTCGCGCGGCAAGCCTGCCTACCGCCTGGCGCTCCAGACGCGCGAGCAGCATATCCGCCGCGAAAAGGCGACATCGAACATCTGCACGGCACAGGCGCTGCCTGCCATCGTCTCGTCCATGTACGCGCTGTACCATGGTCCGGCGGGGCTGAAGGCCATTGCCGGGCGCATCCACGGCCTGACCGCCATTGCGGCGGCGGGGCTGCGCGCGCTGGGCTGCACGGTTGTCACGCAGGCGTTCTTTGACACGCTGAAGGTGAAGACCGGCGGCCAGACCGATGCGGTCATTGCCCGTGCACTGGAAGCAGGCATGAACCTGCGCCGCGTGGATGACGCGCATATTGGCATCAGCCTCGATGAGACCTCCACCCCCGATACCGTGCGCGCCATATGGCGCAGCGTCAGCGGGGATGAGGCCGCGGTGGCACGGGTCGAGGCCGGGCTTGGCACGGTGGACCGCGCCATTCCGGCGGACCTTGCGCGCAAGGGTGAATTCCTGACGCAGCCGATCTTCTCCGCCTGCCGGTCGGAAACCGACATGCTGCGCTACCTGCGCCGCCTGGCGGACCGTGACCTTGCGCTGGACCGCACCATGATCCCGCTTGGCTCATGCACCATGAAGCTGAACGCCACGGCGGAAATGCTGCCCATTACATGGCCGGAATTCTGCAATATCCACCCCTTCGCCCCGGCGGACCAGATGCGGGGCTATACGCGCCTGTTCACCGATCTCGAGCGCATGCTGTGCCGGATCAGCGGTTACGCGGCGGTGTCGCTCCAGCCCAATTCCGGCGCGCAGGGTGAATTCGCGGGGCTTATGGCCATTCGCGGCTATCACCATGCCCGTGGCGATGCGGGGCGTGACGTGTGCCTGATCCCGGCTTCCGCCCATGGCACCAACCCCGCTTCCGCGCAGATGGCGGGGATGCGGGTGGTCGTGGTGGCCTGTGACGGGCAGGGCAATGTCGATATGGACGACCTGAAGGCCAAGATCGCGAAGCACGCGCCGCAACTGGCCGCCATCATGATCACCTATCCCTCCACCCACGGGGTGTTTGAGGAGAATGTGCGTGAAATCTGTGATCTGGTCCATGCGGCGGGTGGTCAGGTCTATGTGGATGGCGCGAACCTGAACGCGCAGGTCGGTCTGGCGCAGCCGGGTGTGTATGGCGGTGATGTCAGCCATTTCAACCTGCACAAGACATTCTGCATCCCCCATGGCGGGGGTGGTCCCGGCATGGGGCCGATTGGCGTGGGCGCGCATCTGGCCCCCTACCTGCCCGGCGCGCCGCAGCGGGGGGAGGCCAATGCCATTTCCGCCGCGCCGTTCGGCTCGGCCGATGTGCTGCCCATTTCATGGATGTACATGGTCATGATGGGGGATGAGGGGCTGAAGCGCGCCACCGGCATCGCGATCCTGAACTCCAACTACATCGCCACCCGCCTGTCCGGCCATTATCCGGTGCTGTACCGGGGTGCGCAGGGGCGGGTGGCGCATGAATGCATCATCGACCTGCGTCCGCTCAAGGACGAGACCGGGGTTACGGTGGATGACATCGCCAAGCGCCTGATCGACCATGGCTTCCATGCGCCCACGGTCAGCTTTCCCGTGGCGGGCACGTTCATGATCGAGCCGACCGAATCCGAAAGCCGGGCGGAACTGGATCGTTTCTGTGATGCGATGATTGCCATCCGCGCGGAAATCGCCGCCGTGGCGGCGGGTGAGATGGGCATTGAACAAAGCCCCTTGCGCCATGCCCCGCACACCGTGCGCGACCTGACCGACCCGGACTGGAACCGTGCCTATGACCGTGCGGCCGCCTGCCTGCCCGGCGCGGTGGCGCCCGCCAGCAAATACTGGTCGCCCGTCAACCGGCTGGACAATGCGTATGGTGACCGCAACCTCGTCTGCTCGTGCCCGGATACGGGCAGCTATATGGACTAGGCACAGGCCTGCCGATCCATTGAACTGCATGGCGCTGCGTGACGGCAATCACGCGGCGCCATGCATATCCGGCTGAACCGTTCCTGATGTTCTGAATATCTGTCAGGACAGTTGGAGCCATGCCGGGCTGTGAGAAATCACCTCTCTTGAACATGAATGGGGCGTCATGGGCATGGGCCGCTGTGGCCTGTGCCAGATGCCCGCCATGATACGACAGATATAAACGTTACGATATGTGTGCGTAATTGACTCGCCTGCCCACTTGTGACACACCTGTGTCACAACTGCATGTGTGTGTCATATGTTACGTGAAGAATATGCCGCCCTGACCCGACAGCGCATTATCGACTGCTTCATCGCCCTGATTGAAGAAACGGATGATGTCACGGTCTCGACCTCCGCCGTTGCAAAGAAGGCGGATGTGTCTTTGCGGACTGTCTATCGGTATTTCCCCTCGCGTGATGATCTGCTGCATGCAACGGGCGAGTGGCTGAATTCGGAAGTTTTCGGGCTGGTATCCGGCACCAGTGAACAGGAACTGGTGCAGGGGTTCCGTATGGCTGCGGAGAAATTCGACAGCCGCCCCAATCTTGCCCGCATCCTTGCCCTGACCCGTATCGGGCGCTCCATGCGCATGCCGTTCCGTAATGAACTGGCAAGCCGGCGGCGCGCGGCATTGTGGCGTGACGCGCCCGATGTGCCACCAGCGGCCCGGTTGCGGGCGGAAGCTGTCGTGGCCTGTCTGGATAACGTGCTGTCGTGGCTTACGCTGAAGGAAGAATTCGGCATGGACGGCAGGGACGCGGGCGCGGTCGTCAGTTGGGCGATCGAACTTGTCCTGCGCGAAACCCGTGCCGAAGCTAGCAGGCATGACGGGACGGAACCGTCATGAGCCCGCAGCGTCAGTCAGGCCGGCCGGGTTGGCGGCGTGTTGCGCTGGGGCTGGGTGTTCCGTTCATAGCCATTGTTTGCGTTGCGCCGTTTCTGGGCCGCCTGCCATGGACCATCATGGGTATCCCGGTCATCCTGGTCTGGATGTTCGTCTGGTTCCCGCTGACATCTCTGTGCCTGTGGCTGTGTGAGCAACGGCCATGATGGCGGGGATCGTGGCGTGCGTTGTGCTTGTGTCACTTGGCGCGGCCTGCCTTGCCCGGGTGCGTTCGCGGCATCTGTCGGTGGAAACGCTGCTGGTGGCGGACAGGGCGCTGCCCGCGCCCATGCTGTTCATCCTGACTGTGGGGGAAATCTACAGTATCGGGTCGATCGTCGCCTTTCCCGCCGGGCTGTACGCCCACGGAATCAGTTATGGATACTGGTTTCTTGGTTATCTTCTGCTGGCATTTCCGGTCGGGTATTTTGTCGGTCCCGCCATATGGGAACGGGCCCGGCGTTATGATGCCTGCACGGTGCCCGAAGTGTTCGGCAGGCATTTCAGGAGTGTCGTGTTCGAGCGCCTGACGGCATGGGGCTGCATTGCCGCACTGGTGCCGTGGGGGCAGTTCCAGTTTATCGGGCTGCGGGCGACACTGGGCATGATGGGTCTGTCTGGCGCACCGGCGGCGGGGCTGGCGGGGTGCGCCGTCATCGCCTTTGCCTATGTGGCATTGGGCGGCATGCGTGCATCGACCTATGTCGCGTTTCTCAAGGACAGCCTGATGCTGTTCGGGATCGCGGCTGTCGGTATCGCGGCAATCTGCGCGCAATATGGCGGGGCAGGGGCCTATGTTGCCCAGCCTGTGGCGTTCCGTCAGCCTGCCGTGACCGATCTGGTCTTTGCCGTCAGTACGATTGTCTATCAGGGCGTTGGCTTCTATTTCCAGCCATCCGTAACCCCGTACCTGTTTACGGCGCGTTCGGCGCGGGCGGTGCGTAAAGCCATGGTGTTCATGCCGCTTTACATGCTGATGTATCCCTTTGCGGTATTCGCAACGTATTTTGCCATCCGTTCACTGCCGCCCGTGCATGATGTGAACGGGGTGTTTTTCCATGTGGCGAATGTGCTGCTGCCTGCATGGGTGGTGGCGCTGGTCATGGCGGGCGCGGTGCTGGCGGGGCTGCTGGTTCTGGCCGCGACATCACTGAATATCGCGGCAATGATGACACGCAGCATCATGCCGCGCCTTGCGCACGGCCACCCACGGCGGGCGATCAATCTGGGTGTCATCCTGTTTCTGGTCCTGGCGCTGGTGGCAACGGCGCATGCCCCCGCCATCATGCTGACCGCGCTGAACATCAGCGGTTATGTCGGCATCCAGTTTGCATCGTTGTGGTTTGTCGTCCTGCTGGACTGGCCTGTTTCGGCGCGTGTTGCGGGGGCAGGGGTCGTGTGCGGGGCCACGACCGCGATTGCCCTGTTCGCCAGTGGGCTGCCCGTGTGGGGCATCAATCCGGGTTTCATCGGGCTTCTTGTCAATTGTGCGGTTGTGTTCTGTCCGCTGTGGCGCAGGAACCGCGTTGCATGACGGCACCCGAAAAGGATGATCGAGTGTGAATATGGATGCGATTATACGGAAGATCCCGAAAATTGATCTTCATTGCCATCTGGCGGGCGCGGTGCGGGCCACGACGGTCATGGCCCTTGCGGCAAGGAATGATGTCGCACTGCCCACCACCGACCCGGATGCGTTTTACCGTTATGTGGATTTCTATGATTTCCTGTCCCGGCTTGAGGTTATTGGAAAGTGCATCGTCACGCGTGATGATTTCGCGCGCATAGCCTATGAGGCGATGGAGGACGGATACCGCCAGGGCAACCTGCGCTATGCCGAGTTCTTTTTCAGCCCCAACTACCATTATCCCCATGGGGTCCGGTACACGACAATGGTGGATGGCCTAATTGACGGCCTGCGGGCGGCGGAAGCGGAACTGGGTGTGGTCGGGCGACTGATCCCGGCCATCAACCGCGAACTCGGGCCGGATGCCGCCATGGCCATGGTCAGGGAGGTTGTGGCCAATCCGCGCGCGGAAGTCATCGGGATCGGCATGGACTGCGCGGAATGCAAGGGCCCGCCCGAACTGTTCCGCGATGCCTATGCACTGGCGCGCGCATCCGGGCTGCGCTGCACGGCCCATGCCTGTGAGGATAACCAGACACTGGAACAGGCGCCCCTCCGGAATGTCATGACGTGCCTTGACGTGCTGGGCTGTGACCGGATCGACCATGGCTATAACCTGCTGGCCGATCCTGAACTGGTCTGTCGCTGTCGTGAACGTGGCGTGGCGTTTACGGTCTGCCCGCAGACCTGTGTGCCCGAACGCCTGGAAAAGCGCTGGGCGTCCCTGAAGGCCATGGCGCAGGCGGGTCTGTCCATGGTGCCCTGCACCGATGACCCGACCATGTTCGCGACGGATATCGGGACGGCGTACGTCACCATGGCCCGCGTACTGTCACTGGACGTGCAGGCGGTGGCGGACCTGTCGCTGCGCACGATTGATGCGACATGGCTGCCCGATGCGGAAAAAGACGCCATGCGGAACGATTTCAGGCGGCAGATCGCATCACTGACCGGATCACATGACGCCTGACCGGACGGCCCTTAACATTCCGGCAGGGAAAACCGGAAACCGGGGCAGTCCTGTACCCGGCATCCGTATAAAAAGTGGCACCGCGTCGGAAACATGTCCGTAAAGCTCAGGTAATGTTGCTGCAGGCTGCATGTTCTATGCCATGGAGCGGGCCCCGCGTTCAGGAACTGATTGCGTCCCTTCGGTTCGGATATATATTCACAAGAATATAACTCACGCGGCCGGGCCGGGGGCGACGATATGGATTGGGGCAGACGGGGTATGATCGCGGGGGCGGTGGCCGGGGGCATTATGCTTGGTGCCCCGCTGCCGCCAGCCGCCATGGCGCGGGACATTACGGACATGGCGGGCCATGCCGTATCCGTGCCCGATCACCCCGACCGCATTGCCGACCTGTGGTTCGCCCATAATGAACTGCTGCTGATGCTGGGTGGCGCTGACAGGGTGGTCATGACCGTGGACCGCCCGCAGGCGCGGCCGTGGATGTACCGGGTCTTCCCGGCGCTGTACCGGGCGCAGGCGGTCAATGGTCCGCAGGTCAATGCCGAGACCCTGCTGCGTGAGCGGGTGGATCTTGTATTCGTGCCCGAGGCTTCGGCCACCATCGCGGCGTTCCGCGCGGTGGGCGTGCCGGTGCTCGTCTCCTCCTTTCAGGACGTGGACGGACTTCTGCGCGTGGTGGACATGACCGCAACCGCGCTGGGCACGGAGGCCGCGCGCGCCACGGCGGCGCAGTACCGCACCCTGATGCGGCAGACCGTAAGCGATGTGCGCGAACGCCTGTCCACCATTGCGGACAGTGCGCGCCCGCGTGTCCTGCACATACAATCGCTGCACCCGCTGCGGGTGGATGGGGCGCACAGCATTGTTGATGAATGGATCACCCTTGCCGGGGGGCGCAACGCCGCCGTGGGGGTGGAGGGGAACATGAAACCCGTCTCGGCCGAGCAGATCGCGGCATGGGACCCCGATGTCATCATCCTCGGCCCCGATAGCGGCGCGCTGGACACGGCGGCGGATGGGGGTATGTGGCAGAAGCTGCGGGCGGTGCGCACGGGGCGTGTCCTGAACAATCCCTCCGGCGTTTTCCCATGGGACCGGTATGGCAGCGAACTGCCGCTACAGATCCGCTGGGCCGCGAAAGCCCTGCATCCCGACCGCTTTGCCGATACCGATCCCGTTGGCATGACGTGTGATTTCTACCGCACCTATTTCCATTATGACCTGAGCCGCGCGGATGCGCAGCGTATCCTCGCCGGGCAGCCTCCCCAGCCCGCCGCGGGCGCGGGGCAGTGAGGCGGCTGCACCTGCGTGCGCCGGTTGTGGGGTGTCTGTGTCTCGTGGCGCTGATGGTGCTGGCGGGGGTGTCGGCCTGTGTGGGGCGGTTCCCGCTGCATCCGGGGCAGGTGCTGGGCGCACTGTTAGCGGCGGTGGGGCTGGGCGCTGGCGCACCGCCAGCCGATGCGGAACTGGTGCATACCATCCTGTTTGGCGCCCGCCTGCCGCGTATTGGCGGGGCGATGTGCGTGGGGGCCGCTCTTTCGGTGGCGGGGGCGGCGTATCAGGCCGTGTTCCGTAACCCGCTGGTCTCGCCCGGCCTGCTGGGCGTGCTGGCGGGGGCGGGCACCGGGGCGGCGCTGGGC
>NZ_QUWV01000094.1 GCF_003403295.1 Komagataeibacter melaceti
GCGGCGGCGGAACTGGCGGCAAAGCCGATGGTGCCCCCATTGGCCCCGGTGGCGGGCTGGCCGTTGAGCGGCTTTGTCACCATAAGCCGCCCGGTATCGGTGGCGTAGATGAGCCGTCCCTTCGCATCCGTCTGGGCGGGCCTGATGCCCAGCGCGCCCAGCGTGCTGTCATAGAACCTGCGTGACGCGGCGATGTCGTTCGCGCCGATGGTAATGTGGCTGAACATGGTCTTTTTCACTCCCGGTCGTGATCGGACGCGATCATGCATGACCCCGCAGGCACCGGCAACCATGGCCGCCAGCCCATGGGAACGGCAGGCATGGACCACCCGCGCAATTTTTTGTAACACTTCCATTACGGGGCCAGCAACGTGACTGGCCCACGCCTGATATTCACCAGAAGGAAAACCATGCGCTTTATCGCTTCACTGGCAGCTTCCCTGGCCGTCATGACCGGCCTGTCCGCCGCACCGCTGGGTGCGCAGGCGGCATCGCTGCACACGAACCTGGAAAAGTTCAAGGCCGCGCGCGCGTTCAACCACCTCTCGGCCGACGGGCAGCGCGCGCTGGCCGATATCCTGAACGCCAAGCAGGTGCTTGACGCAGGCCAGACCGAGGCCGCCATCCCCGCGCTGTACGACGCCACCAAGCGCCTGACCGCCGCGGCCAAGGCGAACGGGCAGTTCATCGCGGCGGAAACCAGCCTGCACCCCGCCCCGCAGCACCCGGCCCCGGCCACGCATGTCCCCTCGACCACGCCGGTTACATGGATTCCGGTTGGCGGCGAGGTGATCGGCACCGAAACGCTGGCGCCTGAAAAGAAGGCCGCCGTCGCCACCGCCAACTCGCAGCTCAAGTCCGGCCAGATCCCGCAGGCGGCGCAGACGCTGCAGGTGGTGGGCGCGGATGCCGATTTCATCCTGGCGCTGGCGCCGCTGGAGCCGACGCAGGGCGCGATCAACCGCGCCACCGTCTTTACCGAGGCCCGCAACCCCAAGGAGGCCTCGGCCGCGCTGCAGCAGGCACTTGATGGCATCATGTTCGTGTCGGACGACGTGGTCGAGACCATGCCCCCCGCCACGGGCGCGCAGCAGCCCGCCGCGTCCAAGTAATGAAAAAGGCTGTTTCAAAAGCAGCCCGGTTGCGGTCTGGCGTATCCTTGCGTGCCTGAATGTATTGTCCCTGCTGCCCCGGTGCCGCGGCATCGCGGCGGCAGGGCGGCCAGTTCAGCCACAAAATGCCCTGCCGGGCCGCAACCCTGAATTTCTGGAACAACCCCTGAACCGGGCCGGGCGTTTCCATGCCGCGCGCCCGGCCCGGCCATGGGCCACAATAATTCTGGTCATGGACCGCAATAATTCTGGTATCGTTCCATTCCCGGCGCGTCCGTAGTATGATGAGACCTTACTTCGTGAGCAGAAAGGCTTTCGCACCATGACGCCCGCCTCCGACACTTTTCTGGAAGCACTGCCAAAAGCCGAACTTCACGTCCATCTGGAAGGCACGCTCGAGCCCGCGCTGAAGATCATTCTCGCCCGGCGCAACGGCCACCCCCTCCAGAACATGACGGAAGACGAGATCCGCGCCGGTTACAGCTTCCACGACCTGCCATCATTCCTGGCGCTGTATTACGAGGGCGTGGACCTGCTCCAGACCGAGCAGGATTTTTACGACCTGTGCTACGCCTACCTGAAAAAGGTGGCCTCGCAGAACGTCCTTTATACGGAAATGTTCTTCGACCCCCAGCTTCACACCCGCCGGGGCGTTGCGTTCGGGACGGTCATAACCGGCATCACCCGCGCGCGGAAGGATGCCGAGCGGGATTTCGGCATCCGCTCACAGCTTGTCATGTGCTTCATCCGTGAAATGAGCGCTGAATCGGCCGAGGAAACCTTTACGCAGGCGCTGCCCTATCTTTCGGACATCGTGGGCGTGGGCCTTGATTCCGATGAGAAGGGCAACCCGCCCGCCAAGTTCGCCAATGTGTTCCGCCGCGCGCGTGAGGCCGGGCTGCATGTGACCATGCATTGTGACATCGACCAGGAAAACACGCATGAGCACATCCGCCAGGCGCTGGAAGATGTGGGCAGCGAGCGGCTGGACCACGGGCTGAACGTGCTGGACAGGCCGGAACTGGTGGCGCAGGCGCGTGAGCGGCACATCCCGTTTACGGTCTGCCCGTTCCCGAACATGGTGATCCGCCCCGGCAGCAATGAAAAGGACATCCGCGCGCTGCTTGATGCGGGAATGACCATCACCATCAACTCGGACGATCCGGGCTACATGCACAGCGTTTACATGACCGAGGCGCTGAAGCTGGCGCGTGACGGCGCGAACCTGACACCGCAGGAAGTCGTCACCATCAGCCGCAACGCCTTCAACGCCGCATGGATAGGGGAGGCGGAACGCCAGACCTACCTTGCCCGCCTTGATGACTTTGCCCGCAAGGAAGGGCTGCTGCCCGCAGCATGACCCACCCGCAGGAAACAGCCTGAAAACAGTAAAAAGTTTTTGGCTGCCGCCTTTTTTCAAAAAGGCGGCGTTACCTGAAGCATCCTGAAAAAGCCTTGCCGGAAACACCCGCCTGACCGGCGGCATGTTTCCGGGGGATTTTCAAACAGTTTACAGACAGGGGCACCCCAGTCGGGCATGCCCGATTTTCTGATTACATCCGGCCTTCATCACCCCGCAGACCGCCACCGTTTCCCGCCGGATGCGGGGCGGGCCGTCTGCGCGCCCGTTCCCGACTGCCGCAAGGGCCAACCAGTCTGCCCCATACTCCGCCAGATGGGTCCGCAGCCTTGCCCACAGGATCGGGCGCAGGGGCCGCTCCCGCCTGCCAGCCCACGCGCACCCCGCCACATTCCACGCCCCCACATCCTGAAATCTTTCACCCCCGTCGCAACCACCCCGCGCCGCGCGCGTAGTTGGCGGTATGGGCACGGGCCGCATCCGGCCTGACCAGATGGAAAGGACATGGTCCATGGCCCCTGCGGCAGGTCCGGACCCCACGGCGGATGAACAGGCCCTGATGGACCTGGCGCTTGACCTGCACTGGACATGGAACCACGCAACCGACAGGCTGTGGCGGCAACTGGCCCCCGAGACATGGGACAGCACCCGCAATGCGTGGAGCGTGGTGCAGAACACCCCGCGCAGCCACCTGCGCGAAATGCTGGCCACCCCCGCGTTCCATGGCCTGCTGACGGAACTCTCGCGCAGCCACGCCGCCAGCCGCACGCGCCCCGTCTGGTTCACGCAGGCCAGCACGCTCACCCCGCCGCCCTGCATTGCCTATTTCAGCATGGAATACATGCTGGACGAGGCCCTGCCCATCTATTCCGGGGGGCTGGGCAACGTGGCGGGCGACCAGCTCAAGGCGGCCAGTGACCTCGGCGTGCCGGTGGTGGCGGTGGGGCTGCTTTACGCGCAGGGCTATTTCCGCCAGGCGCTGACCCCCACGGGGCAGCAGGTCGCCCTTTACCCCATCAACGACCCCGCCCAGCTTCCGCTACGTCCCGTGACCGACAGCAACGGCGACCGGCTGCGCCTGCCGTTCCAGATCTCGACCGGGCGGATCTGGCTGCGCGCGTGGCAGGCCACGGTGGGGCGCACCACGCTTTACCTGCTGGACACCAACGACCCCGACAACCCAGCCGACATACGCTGCATCACCACCCAGCTTTACGGCGGCGATGCCGAACTGCGGCTGCGCCAGGAACTGGTGCTGGGCATTGGCGGGTGGCGGCTGCTGCGCATGCTGGGGCTCAGGCCCGATGTCTGCCACCTGAACGAAGGGCACGCTGCCTTCGCCGCGCTGGAACGCGCGCGGGGGTTGATGGAAGACCTTGGCATCCCCTTCATGCAGGCATTGACAATCGCGCGCGCGGGCACGGTCTTTACCACACATACGGCGGTACCTGCCGGGTTCGACCGCTTCACGCCGCTCATGATTACAAGCCACCTATCCTTTTACGCCGCCAGTGAACTGCATATCGACATAGCCGACGTGCTGGCGCTGGGCCGGGGCAACGCACCCGCGCAGGATGCGGAAGCCCCGTTCAACATGGCCTACCTCGCCATGCGCGTAAGCGGCGCGGTCAATGGCGTGAGCCGCCTGCACGGGCAGGTCAGCCGCGCGCTGTTCAACCCGCTTTTCCCGCGCTGGCCACAGGTGCAGGTGCCGGTCGGCCACGTGACCAACGGCGTGCACATGCCCACATGGGATTCCGCCGCCGCCGATGCGCTCTGGACCACCGCCACGGGCAAGGACCGCTGGCGCGGCACGCATGATACGGTGGAGCGCGACGTCCGCACCCTTTCCAGCCACGACCTGTGGCGGTGCCGCTGCCTGTCGCGCGCGGCATTGATCGACTTCATCACCGCCAGCCACAGGGCGCATGCCTGCTTCCATGGGGAACGGCGCGCCCAGTGCCTGCCGCCGCCGGGATTTGACCCCGGTATCCTGACCATCGGGTTCGCGCGGCGCTTCGCCACTTACAAGCGGCCCAACCTGCTGCTGCACGACCCCGACCGGCTGGCCCGCCTGCTGTGCAGCGCCGACCGCCCGGTGCAACTGGTGGTGGCGGGCAAGGCCCACCCGCAGGATACGGCGGGGCAGGCACTGATCGCGCAGTGGATCGCCTTCATCCAGCGCCCCGACATGCACGGGCGGGTGACGTTCATGGTGGATCATGACATGTCCATCGCCCGCCAGCTTGTCGAGGGGGTGGACCTGTGGGTCAACACCCCCCTGCGCCCGTGGGAGGCCTGCGGCACCAGCGGCATGAAGGTGCTGGTGAATGGCGGGCTGAACATATCGGAACGTGACGGCTGGTGGGCCGAAGCCTGCGCGCCCGATGTCGGCTGGGCCATTGGCGATGACACGGCCACCACAACCGGCCCCGAACGTGACGCGCAGGACGCCGAAAGCCTGTACGCCACGCTGGAAAACGCGGTGATCCCCCTGTTCTACCAGCGCGATGCGGCGGGCATACCCCAGCAGTGGATGGCCATGATGCGCGAAAGCATGGCCCGCCTGACGCCACGCTTTTCCGCTAGCCGGACGGTGCGCGACTATACGCAGGGCTATTACCTGCCGGCAGCCGCGGCCTATCGCGCAAGGCTGGCCGATAACGGGGCGAAGGCGGCGGCCATAGGCCAGTGGCAGCAGAAGCTGGATGCAGGCTGGCCCGCGCTGCGCCTGGGGCGGATGCAGGCCACGCAGGCGGGGGATGTGTGGCGCGTCACGGTTGAGATGCACCCCGGCCCGCTGGCGCCCGACATGGTGGCGGTGCAGCTCTATGCCGACCAGCCCGACGGCGCGCCCGCCATCTTCCCCATGGCCGCAGGCCCGGCAGGGGCGGAGGGGCAGATCACCTGCAGCGTGGAAATCCCGGCCACGCGCCCGATTTCCGATTACACGCCGCGCGTCATCCCCTGCCACCCCGATGCCGCCATCCCGCTGGAAGCCGCGCACATCACGTGGCTGGAGCGGGGATGATCCGTTTCCCGTAAATAATAAATTGCTGAAATTATTTGTCACGGCCATGACGGTCTGGCCGTTTTTATTTCAAGTCCGTTCCATATGAATAAATCATGAAGTAATGGCCATGACCTGACGATCACATAACCGTGTTTGTGAGACCATGCGGTTAATGGCCCGTTAACTGCACCAGAACCAGAAAACATGACCGGTTTTTCGCAAACCAAGGAAACAGGCCGATGGTCCGTGCGGTTGCCCCATTCCCAACACCAGTCCGGCTCCTTTCGGTCACGGCGGAGATGTTCCCCTTCGTCAAGACAGGGGGGCTGGGCGATGTGGCCGGTTCCCTCCCGCCCGCGCTGGCCCGTTACGGGGTGGATGTCACGACCCTGCTGCCCGGCTACCCCGCCGTCATGGCCGCCGCGCGGGAGCGGCACGTGGTCGCGCATGCCAGCGTGCTGGGCCACCATGCGCTGCTGTGGTCGGCCCACGTGGCCGGTGTGGACCTGCTGATACTGGACATACCCGAACTGTACGACCGCCCCGGCAACCCCTATCTGTGCGCGGAGGGGCGCGACTGGCCCGATAACGGCATCCGCTTTGCCGCCCTGTCGCGCATGGCGGCCGACATGGCGCAGGGCAGGGTGGAACATTACCGCCCCGACCTGGTGCAGGCGCATGACTGGCAGGCCGGGCTTACGGCGGCCTACATCCACCATGACCGCAGGGCGGGGGCGGTGGACGCGCCGCGCGTGCCGGTCATCCAGACCATACACAACCTCGCCTTTCAGGGGCGTTTCCCGGCGGAGTGCCTTGCACGCTTCGGCCTGCCGCCCGAAGCCTTCTCGGTGGAGGGGTGCGAATGCTACGGCGCGATCAGCTTCCTCAAGGCCGGGCTGTACCATGCCGACCGCATCACCACCGTCTCGGCCACTTATGCGCAGGAAATCCAGACGCCCGAGGGCGGCATGGGGCTGGACGGCCTGCTGCGCCGGCGCGCCGACCGGCTGGAGGGCATCCTGAACGGGATCAGCACCGACATATGGAACCCCGCCAGCGATCCGGCGGTCCACTTCCCCTACATGGTGGGCGACACCGTGGGCCGCACGCCCAACAAGCGCGCGCTGCAGGCGGAATTCGCCCTGGCACCCGACCCCGATGCCTTCGTGATCGGCATTGTCAGCCGCCTGACGGAACAGAAGGGCATGGACCTGCTGCCCGCCATCATGGAGCGCCTGCTGGCGGGCAATACGCAGGTGATCGTGGTGGGGGAAGGTGACCGGGGGATCGAACGCGGCCTCGCCGCCCTGCACCGGCGCTATCCGGGGCGTTTCGCATGCCATATCGGTTATAGCGAGGCGCTGGGCCACCGCGTGCCCTCGGCGGCGGATGCCCTGCTCATCCCCTCGCGCTTCGAGCCGTGCGGGCTGACCCAGCTTGGCGCGCTGCATTACGGCGCGGTGCCCGTGGCGTCGCGCGTGGGCGGGCTGGCCGATACGATCGTGGACGCCAACCCCGCCGCCATCGCCAACCGGGTGGCCACGGGCTTCCTGTTCTCCCCGGTGGGGGCGGACACGCTGCTTGCCGCCGTGGGCCGCGCGCGCGCGCTCTACCGGCGCAACCGCCCGGCATGGCGCCAGCTCCAGGCCAATGGGGCCGCGTGCGATGTGTCATGGAACGAGAACGCCGCCCAGTACGTCGCCCTGTTTGCCGACATGCTGGGCGTGGCCGCGCATGCCAGCACGTCCAACGTGATCAGCCTGCCCGCCAGCCGCCAGCGCCGCACCCCCCTGCGCGAGGGCCGCAGGCGCAACATCGCCCGCAGGCCGCCCCGGCTGTCATGGCCACGGGCCGCGCCGCATTAGGCCACAGCACAGGCCATGGCCCACGGCGCATCATCCACCCCGCCAGCACGTAAACCCAGCGATAAAGGCCAAGGCATGAGGATCAGGCTGGATGAAGCCCATTATTTTCTGCCCGAAGGTACCGATGACCTTGTGCACGGACGCAGCGCGGACCCGTTTTCCATCCTCGGTCGGCACAACATGGGCAAGGTGGATGTCATCCGCGTGCTGTACCATGACGCGGCGGGCGTGCGGCTGGTGGTCGAGCGCCCGCGCGGCAGGCCGGTGGAACGCCCGATGCGCCGCATGGGCGGCACGGGGCTGCATATCGGCACCGTGCCCGCGGGCGCGCGCTACCACCTGAAGATCGCATGGGCCGACGCGGTGGAGGAAACGGCCGATCCCTATTCCTTCGGCCTGCTGCTGGGCGATATGGACCTGTACCTGTTTTCCGAGGGGCGGCACCACCAGCTTGACCGCGTCATGGGCGCGCAGCCCATGGTGGTGGAGGGCACGGCGGGCGTGCGCTTTGCCGTATGGGCGCCCAATGCGCGGCGGGTCTCGGTCATCGGGGATTTCAATTTCTGGGATGGCAGGCGCCACCCCATGCGCCTGCGCCACGCGGCGGGGGTGTGGGAGCTGTTCATTCCGGGGCTGGGACCGGGGGAGCGCTACAAATTCGAGATCATGGCGCGTGACGGCCACATCCTGCCCCAGCGCGCCGACCCCTTTGCCCGGCTGGCCGAGCGCCCGCCCGCCACGGCCTCGGTCGTTGCATCGGCCGAACCCTTCGGCTGGCAGGACGCGGCATGGATGGAAACGCGGGCGGGGCGGCAGGCGCCTGAAGCGCCGATCAGCATATACGAAGTCCACGTCCCCTCATGGCGGCGGCCGGGCGGGGATGCCAGCCGCGTCATGTCATGGCGGGAACTGGCGCGCGAACTGGTGCCGTATGTGTGTGAGGCCGGGTTCACGCATGTCGAGCTGATGCCGGTCATGGAATATCCGTTTGGCGGCTCGTGGGGGTACCAGCCGCTGGGGCTGTTCGCGCCCTCGGCCCGGCATGGCACGCCAGCGGATTTCGCGGCCTTTGTCGATGCCTGCCACCAGGCCGGGATCGGGGTGATACTGGACTGGGTGCCCGCGCATTTTCCCAACGATGCGCACGGGCTGGCCTGTTTTGACGGCTGCGCGCTGTACGAGCACCAGGACCCGCGTGAGGGCGTGCACCGTGACTGGAACACCATGATCTACAATTTCGGCCGCCATGAGGTGCGCGGCTTCCTGATCGCCAGCGCGCTCATGTGGCTTGAGCGGTACCATGTCGATGGGCTGCGGGTCGATGCCGTGGCCTCCATGCTCTACCGTGACTACAGCCGCAGGGAAGGGGAGTGGATACCCAACATCCACGGCGGGCGTGAAAACCTGGAGGCCGTGGCCTTCGTGCGTCAGTTGAACGAGACCATCCACGCCCTCGTGCCCGGCGCCATGACCGTGGCGGAGGAATCAACCGCATGGCCCGGCGTGACACGGGGCGTGGCGCAGGGCGGGCTTGGTTTTTCGTACAAATGGAACATGGGCTGGATGCATGACAGCCTGAACTTCATCGCGCGCGACCCGCTATGGCGCGGCTATCACCTGTCCGAAATCCTGTTCGGCCTGTACTACGCCTTCAGCGAGCGGTTCATCCTGTGCCTGTCACATGACGAGGTCACGCACGGCAAGGGCTCGCTGCTGGCGCGCATGCCCGGTGATGTCTGGCAGCGCCACGCCAGCATGCGGGTGTTCTTCGCGCTCATGTGGGCGCATCCGGGCAAGAAGCTGATCTTCATGGGCAACGAGTTCGCGCAGGATGGCGAATGGTCGCATGATGGCGAGATCGACTGGCACATCCTGTCCGACCCGCTCAAGGCGGGCGTGCGCCAGCTTGTATCCGACCTCAACCACCTCTACCGCGCGCTGCCCGCGCTCCATGCACGCGACTGCGACCCGGAGGGCTTTGCATGGGTGATCGGCGATGACACAACCAACACCGTGCTGGCCTGGCTGCGCATGGCGCCGGGGCACGCGCCGGTGCTGGTCGTGTTCAACCTGACCCCCGTCATCCGCCGCGACTACCGCGTGGGCGTGCCGGTGGGGGGGCTGTGGCGTGAATGTCTCAATTCCGACGCCACGGCCTATGGCGGCAGCGGGGTGGGCAACGGGGGGCATGTCATGGCCACGGACGAGGCCGCGCACGGCCACCCCCATTCCTGCGCGCTGACGCTGCCGCCACTGGCGGCGCTGTACCTCCACCCCGTGCGGGAGGGGGCATGATGCGCTTTCCGTCCGCGCTTTCCCCCGGCCTGCCCACGCCGCTTGGCGCGCACTGGGATGGGCTGGGGGTCAACTTTGCCGTATTTTCCGCCAATGCGCACCAGATCGACCTGTGCATTTTCGACCCGCGCGACCGGCGCGAGATCGTGCGCCTGCCGCTGCCCGAATATACCGATGAGGTCTGGCACGGCTACCTGCCCGATGCCGAGCCGGGGCTGCTTTACGCCTTCCGCGCCTTCGGGCCGTACGATCCCCTCAACGGCCACCGCTTCAACCCGCACAAGCTGCTGCTCGACCCCTATGCCCGGGGACTGAGCGGCAGGCTGACAAATTCGGACACGCAGTTCGGCTACCGCCTGCATTCACCACGCGCCGACCTGTCGTTCGACCGGCGTGACAGCGCACCCTCCATGCCGCGCTGCGTGGTGGTGCATGACAGTTACGAATGGGGCGATGACACCAGCCCCGCCATCCCGTGGGACGAGACCGTCATCATGGAAGCCCATGTCAGGGGCCTGACCATGCGGCGCACGCTGGCGGGGCAGGCGCGTTCGGGCACGTTCCAGGCGCTGGGCACGCCCGAGATGATCGAGCACCTGCACCGGACCGGCGTGACCACGCTGGAGCTCATGCCCATCCAGCAGTTCATGCCCGAGCGCGCCCTGGCCGACCGGGGGCTGACCAATTACTGGGGCTACAACACGCTGGCCTTTTTCGTGCCGCATGCGGGCTACATGGCCAATGGCTCGCACCACGAACTGCGCAGCGCCATCCGCCGGCTGCACCAGGGCGGGATAGAGGTGGTGATGGACGTGGTGTACAACCACACCTGCGAAGGCAGTGAGCAGGGGCCGACACTCTCCCTGCGCGGGCTGGACAACGCCACCTATTACCGCCTCGTGCCCGGTAACGAACGCCACCTGATAAACGATACCGGCTGTGGCAACACGCTCAACCTGTCACACCCGCGCGTAGTGCAGATGGTGCTGGATTCCCTGCGTTACTGGGCGGATTCCTACCATATCGACGGCTTCCGCTTCGACCTTGCCCCCGTGCTGGGGCGCGAACCTTATGGCTTTGACCAGGGGGCGGGGTTTTTCGATGCGATCATACAGGACCCGCTCCTCTCGCGCCTCAAGCTCATTGCCGAACCGTGGGACCCCGGACCGGGGGGCTACCAGTTCGGCAATTTCCCGCCCGGCTTTGCCGAATGGAACGACCGCTTCCGTGACACCGCGCGCCGCTTCTGGCGGGGGGACGCCATGCAGCAGGGCGAGATGGCCACGCGCATCGCGGGATCAGGCGACATGCTGGACCGGCGCGGGCGCAGGCCATGGAGTTCCATCAACATGCTGACCGCGCATGACGGCTTCACGCTCGAAGACGTGGTCAGCTACGCCGGGCGGCATAACGAGGCCAATGGCGAAAACGGCCAGGACGGGCACGCCGAGAATTACAGCAGCAACTGGGGCGTGGAGGGGCCAACCGATGACCCCGCCATACTGGCGCTGCGCGGGTGCGTGCAGCGCGCGATGCTGGCCACGCTGCTGTTCGCACACGGAACGCCGATGCTGCTGGCAGGCGATGAGTTCGGCCAGACGCAGGGCGGCAACAACAACGCCTACTGTCAGGACAACCCCACATCATGGCTGGACTGGAGCCGCGCGGAAACGCCCGATGGCCGGGTCCTGAGCGCCTTTGTCGGCCGCCTTGCCGCATTGCGGCGCGCGCATCCATCGCTGCGGGCGGCGCGTTACATGCACGGCCGGCACCACCCGCTGCCCGATGTGCCCGACATAGGCTGGTTCCGCCGCGACGGCACGCCCATGGGCATGGAACAGTGGAACGATGGCGCGTTCCACCTGCTGGGGGTGCGCCGGGCCTGCGGCCTGCCGGGCGGGGAGGTGGACGTGACCTACATGCTGCTCAACGCCAGTGGCGGGCCGATCACCGCCGTCCTGCCCGGCCCGGCGGGGCGGTGGACGCTGCTGGTGGACACAACCCGCCCCGAAGAGCCGCAGGCCGTGCTGGATGAAGACACATGCGACATCGTGGTGCCCGCGCGCGGGCTGCTCCTGCTCTCGCTCACCCCCCATGCCCCCGCCACCACCGCCGGGGAGGAGGGGGAGGCATGAGCCACCACGCCTACCGCGCGCGCCAGGCGGGCGCCATGCTGCTGCCAGACGGGGCGCATACCCGCTTCAGCCTGTGGGCCCCGTCATGTCAGGCGGTGACGGTGGAGGCCGAGGGCCTGCCGCCCGCCCCCATGGAACCGCAGGGCGCGGGGTGGTTCGCCTGCGTGCTGCCCTGCGCGGCGGGCACGCGCTACCGCTACCGCGTGGCCCCCGACCTTGCGGTGCCGGACCCCGCATCATGCCACCAGCCCGATGACGTGCATGGCCCCAGCGAGGTGACGGACCCCGCCAGCTATACATGGCAGCACGACACATGGCGCGGCCGCCCGTGGCACGAGGCCGTGATATACGAGGTGCATGTGGGCATAATGGGCGGCTATGCCGGGGTCATGGCCGACCTGCCGCGCATTGCGGCCAACGGGTTCACGGCCATTGAACTCATGCCGCTTGCGGAAATACCGGGCGGGCGCAACTGGGGCTATGACGGGGTGCTGCCCTATGCCCCGGAATCCGCCTATGGCCCGCCGGATGCGCTCAAGGCGCTGGTTGACCGTGCGCATGGCCTCGGCCTCATGGTGCTGCTGGACGTGGTGTACAACCATTTCGGCCCGGACGGGAATTACCTGCCGGTTTACGCGGCCCCCTTCTTCCGCGCCGACAGGCAGACCCCGTGGGGGGCGGCGATTGATTTCCGGCAGGCGGCGGTTGACACGTTCTTTGTCGATAATGCGCTGTACTGGCTCATGGAATTCCGCTTTGACGGGCTGCGGCTCGACGCGGTGCAGGCCATTACCGAGCGCGCATGGCTCCAGCGCCTGCCCGCGCGCATCCACGCCCATGTCGAACGCGGGCGGCATGTCCACCTGATACTGGAGAACGAGAATAACGATGCTGGCCTGCTGCGCGCGGGCTACACCGCGCAGTGGAATGACGACGCCCACAACGCCCTGCACGTGCTGCTGACGGGGGAGGAGGAAGGCTATTACGCCAACTTCACCCCCGACCCCACCGGCGCGCTGGCCCGGGTGCTGGCCGAAGGCTTCGCCTTCCAGGGCGAGGTCTCGCCCGTAACGCACACGCCCCGTGGCAGCCCCAGCGCCGACCTGCCGCCCGCGCGCTTCATCATCTTCCTGCAAAACCATGACCAGATCGGCAACCGCGCGCTGGGGGAGCGGCTGACCACGCTGGCCCAGCCACAGGCGCTGCGCGCGGCCTACGGGCTGGTGCTGCTGTGCCCGCAGATCCCGCTACTGTTCATGGGCGAGGACTGGGGATCACGCCAGCCCTTCCTGTTCTTCACCAGCCACACGCCCGAACTCGGCCGCATCGTGCGTGAGGGGCGGCGGCGGGAATTCGCCGGGTTTTCACATTTTGCATCCGAAGCCGCGCGCCACACCATCCCCGACCCCAACGCACCGCAGACCTTCGCCGCCTCCCGCCCCGATGCCGATGAACCCGACGGCCCCGAACACCGCTCATGGCGCGCGCTGGTGCAGGCGCTTCTGGCCATACGCCACAGGGAGATCATGCCCCGCATACCCGGCGCGCGCGCCATGGGGGCGACGGTCATCGGCCATGGCGCGGTCATGGCGCAATGGCGCATGGGCGATGGCGCGGTGCTGCGGATCGCCCTCAACCTGGGCGAACGCAGCGCCAGCCTGCCCGGTGTGATGGGGGGGCGGTGCCTGTACGCCACCATGCCCCACGCGGCCGCCCCGTTCCTGACCGCCGTGCCCCCCCGGTCCGTCGTGGCCTGCCTGATCGAGGCGCGAAATGAATAACCCCAACGAAACCGAACGCGCGCGCAACGCCGGGCTGTGCCTGCGCTGGCGCGATGCCGGGGGGCGGATGCGCGCCGTCTCGCCCGAGAGCCTGCGCCGCCTGCTGGCGGTGGTTGAAAGCCATGGCCAGCCCACGGATACGGGCCTGCCCGCCATGGTCGTGAGCGTGGCGGGCAGGCCCACGCCGCTGTCCCTGCCACCGGGGGAGGCGGCCACGACATTCCGCCTGACACTGGAAAATGGTGAGACGATGGAGGGCGCGCTGCGGCAGTTCCGTGGCCGCACCGCGCTGCCCGCGCTGCGGGTGCATGGCTACCACCGGCTGGAAATCGGGGCGCAGGCCACCACGCTGGCCGTGGCCCCCGCGTCATGCCCGCCCCTGAGCAGCCTTGTGGACGGGGAGGGCGGACGCCCCTGGGCGCTGGGGGTGCAGACATACGGGCTGCGCATGCCCGGTGATGGCGGGATCGGCCATTTCGGCGCGGTGGCCACGCTGTCACGGCTGGCCGCGCGGCGCGGGGCGGACGCGCTGGCCATAAGCCCCGCCCATGCCATGTTCGCCGCGCGCCCGGGGCAGTACAGCCCGTATTCGCCTTCGTCACGGCTGTTCCTCAACGTATTGCTGGCCGACCCGCTGGCCGTGTTCGACACCGCCACGGTCCATGCCGCCATGCAGAAGAACGGCCCCGCCCATGTCGAGGCACTGCGTAAACTCGAGGATGCCCCCCTGATCGACTGGCCCGAAGCCACGGCACGGCGCTACCAGCTCCTGCGGCGGCTGCATGATGAGCGCATCGTGCCGCACCCGCCGGCGGAACTGGCCGCCTTTCGCAAGGCAGGCGGCACGGCGCTGGAGCAGCACGCCATATTCGAAACGCTGCACGGCTATTTCACCACCCGTGGCGCGCGCGGCGGGGACTGGCGGCACTGGCCGGTGGCCATGCGCCAGCCCGCCAGCCCGGAGGTGGCGCGCTTTGCCGCCGAATTCGCGCAGGAGGTGAATTTCCACATCTTCACCCAGTGGCTGGCGGCCAAAAGCCTGGCAGTGGCCGCCAACGCGGCGCGCGCGGCGGGCATGCGCATTGGCGTCATTGCCGACATGGCGGTCGGCATCGACCCCACCGGCAGCGAATGCTGGGCACGGCAGCAGGAATTCCTTGTCGGCGCATCCATCGGCGCGCCACCCGACGCGCTCAGCCCGCTGGGGCAGGACTGGGGGCTGACCACGTTTTCCCCCGCCGGGCTGCGGGCCACGGGCTACCGCGCCTTCATCGAGACCCTGCGCGCGGGCTTCGCGCACGGGGGCGGGCTGCGGATTGACCACGTAATGGCGATGGAGCGGCTGTGGGTGATCCCGCAGGGTGGTTCCTCGGCGGAAGGGGCGTACCTCTCCTTTCCGGTGCGGGACCTCATGCCGCTTGTCGCGCTGGAGGCCGAGCGCGCCCATGCCGTCGTGATCGGGGAGGATCTGGGCACGGTCACGCCGGGCTTCCGCCGCGCGGCACAGCGCCATGGCATACTGGGCATGAACGTGCTGTTTTTCGAGCGCACGGCACAGGGCGCTTTCCGTCCGCCCGCCACGTGGTCGGCCAATGCCGCCGCCTTCACCACCACGCACGACCTGCCCACGGTGGCCGGGTGGTGGCAGGGGGTGGATCTGGACTGGCGCGAGAAACTGGGCCAGTTCGCCCCCGGCACCGACCCCGCCAGCGTGCGCGCGGGGCGCGAGACCGACCGGACGGCGCTGTGGTCGGCGCTGAACGTGGCGTCAGGGGCAAAAAAAACACCCGAAAAGCCGCCCGCCACGCCTGCTGGCGCGCGGCCCGTGGTGGATGGCGCGGTGGGGTTCGTAGCCAGCACGGCCTGCCCGCTGGCCGTCGTGCCCATGGAGGACATGCTCGGCCTGCCCGAACAGCCCAACCTGCCCGGCACGACAGGCGGGCACCCGAACTGGCGGCGGCGCTACCCCGGCATGGCGGCCACCGTGCTGTCGGGCGCTGATGCGCGCCGCCGCGTCAACCGCCTGCGCACGGGGCGTGGCCATGCGTGACATGCCCGTCCCACCCGTGCTGCGCGCACTGGCGCGCGTGCAGTTCCGCAACGGCATGACGCTGGATGACGCGGCCGAGCTGGTGCCACAGTTCGCGCGCATGGGGGTGAGCCACCTCTATGCCTCGCCCCTGCTGGCCGCGCGCCCCGGCTCCACCCACGGCTACGACACCGTGGCCTATGACCGGATCGACCCCGCACTGGGGGGGGAGGCGGCGCTGGCCCGCCTCAGCGCACGGCTGCATGCCCATGGCATGGGGCTGGTGCTGGACATCGTGCCCAACCACATGGCGGCCGATTTCCATAACCCGTGGTGGATGGACGTGCTGGCATGGGGGCAGGCCTCGCCCTACGCCACGTGGTTCGATATTGACTGGAACACCCCCGATCCCGACCTGCACGGGCGCGTGGTGCTGCCATTCCTTGACCGCCCGCTGGCGGGCGCGCTGGCGGCGGGCATGCTGCGCCTGCACCATGACGGGCAGAGCGGCCTGTTCCACATCCACCACCATGACCACCGCTTCCCGCTATGCCCGGCAGGTTATGCGGGCATGCTGGCGGCGGCGGGCGCGCCGGGGCCGCTGCTGGCCTGCCTGACCACCGTGGCCATGCGCGCCCGCCCCGGCGCGGAGGTGAACAGGGCGCTGACCGCGCTGCGCCAGTGGGCCGCCACCGATGAAGGCCATACGGCCATGGCGCGCATCACCAGCCTGCATGACGGCACGAACCTGCCCGGCCGCACCCGGCTGGGCGCGCTGCTGGCGCACCAGCCCTGGCGGCTGGCATGGTGGCGCGACGCCGCGACACGGATCAACTGGCGGCGTTTTTTTGACATTACCGGCCTTGTCAGCCTGTGCGTGGAACGTGAAAACGTGTTCGACGCCGTGCATAACTATGTCCTCTCGCTCTACCAGCGCGGGCTGGTGGACGGGCTGCGGATCGACCATATCGACGGGCTGGCCGCGCCTGCCGCCTACTGCCAGCGCCTGCGTGAACGCCTTGCGCGGCTTGCCCCCCGCCGTCCGGCCAGCGCGTTGCAGGGTGCCAGCGTGCATGTGGAGAAAATACTCCTGCCCACCGAGAGCCTGCCCGCCGCATGGCCGGTGGAAGGCACCACGGGCTACGAGTTCATGGATCAGGTCGGTGCCGTGCTGCACGACCCCGATGGCGGTGCGGCGCTGGACCGGCTGTGGGCCGCGTGCGGCCGCGATGCCCGCGCGCTGGACGTGATCGTGCACGGCGCGCGCGTACAGTTGCTTGAACAGACCTTTCCCGCTGAATACCGGCGTCTTGTCACGCTGCTGGACACCGCGCTGCACCGGCGCGGCGTGAACTGCCCGGCCGCGGACATGGAGGCGGCGGTGACCGGCCTGCTCACGCAGTTCCGGCCCTACCGCACCTATTTTGGCGATGAGGTGGTGCAGGACCATACCAGCGGGCAGGCGGCCCTCAACGCCGCGAAGACAGCAGCAATGCGGACACTGACACCCCAGCAGGGCAGGGCGCTTGAACAGGTGGCGCGCGTGCTCGCCGCACGCCCCGAACATGCCCCGCGCGTGAGCGTGCGCCGGGCGCAGCAGGCGTTCGAGCACCTGACCGCGCCACTGGCTGCAAAATCACTGGAGGATACGGGTTTCTACCGCTACGCCCGCCTGCTGTCACGTAACGAGGTCGGCTCGGACCCCGGTGTTCTGGCCCTGTCGGTCACGGCCTTTCACATGCGCTGTGCCGACCGGCTGGACCACCACCCTGACACGATGCTGGCCACCGCGACGCATGACCACAAACGTGGCGAGGACGCCCGTGCGCGCCTTGCGGTGCTGAGTGGCATGGCCGGGGAGTGGGAGGAACTGGTGCAGGACTGGTTCGCCCGCAACGGCGCGTGCAACGCCGCCGGACCGGACCGGATTGATGAGCTGATGCTGTACCAGACGCTGGTGGGCGCATGGCCGCTGGAGCCCTTTGCCAGCCGGGCGGCGCGCGCGCGCTTTCACCACCGCATTGCGGCGTGGCAGGTCAAGGCCCTGCGGGAAGCCAAGCGCCATACGGACTGGATCACCCCCAACGCCGATTATGAAAATGCCTGCGCGGCCTTTACCGAACGCCTGCTCAACCCGGACACGCCGGGCGGCTTCCTGCCCCGGCTTGAGGGCCTCGTGGCGCGTATCGCACCCGCCGGGGCGCTGAACGGGCTGGCCCAGACCCTGCTGCGCCTGACCACGCCGGGCGTGCCGGACATGTACCAGGGCTGCGACCTGTGGGATTTCAGCCTGGTTGACCCCGACAACCGCGCCCCCGTGGATTACACCCACCGCGCGGCCCTGCTGGAGCAGTGTTCCAGCTTCGACACGGCAGCGGCCACATGGCGCACCGGGCGCATCAAGCAGGACATGATCCGCCGCATCCTGTCATTCCGCCAGCAGTATCCCGACCTGTTCGCACGGGGCACGTACGAGCCCGTCACCATTACCGGCCCCGACCAGAACCACGCCATCGCCTTCCTGCGCCGCCATGCGGGCATGAGCCTGCTGGTGGTGGCCCCGCGCCTGCCGCTGGGCATGCAGCCCGATGCCGACACGCTGGCGGTGGGGCGCGAGATGGACCTGGCCCTGCACCTGCCCCAGCATACGGGCCAGTGGCACAGCCTGCTGGGGGAGGTGCCACGGCAGGCCACCATGCCGCTTGAACACGGTCATATCCCGCTCATCTGCCTGGTGCGGGATGCGGATGCGGGGGCCGGGTCGTGAACGGGGGCGTGGTCACTCCCACGCCCCGTTCTGGATCATGCAGTCACGGAAGATGTTGCGGTGCGACGCGCGGGTGATCCCGATGCTCATGCCCGTGGCATAGGCGCGCCCGCCGGACAGGCCCTCACACTTCGCCTCGATCCCGGCATAGGCCGCGCCCTTTTGCGATATGGCGGCGTGGTGGCCCGTCGTAACCCCGTAGGGCGAGCCGACACGCTGCCGGTAATCAAGGTGGTGGGCGGCTATCATGAGGTTGATGCGGTGCGTGCGGGCCTGCGCGGCCGTGACGCTGCACAGGGCCGCGAGCATGACCGCCAGCGCGAGGGATGCTTTCCGGGACATATAGGCTTCTCTTTATCTGTCAGGAATCTATTCATATTGTGAATATATGGCCCAACTATGTCCGTGCGCGCGGTGCGGCCCACATGCAAGTATTCACGCAACATTGTGCCAATACCCCACGCGCAACAGCGTGCAGGCCTGCCGTGGCGGTTGCGGGCCGTATTTTCCATGTAAACCATTCAGTAACCATGGCCGCTTACCATGTGGTCATGGATCATGCCCGTACTGTCACGAATTGACACATCCACCATGGCGCAACCCATGCCATCATGCCGCGTTACCGCCTGTGCCATACGCAGGGGCACGTTACAGGGGCGCACCGTCCTTACCTGCGCGACTACAGATCTCGTGACCGTTCCAACGCCCATAACGGATGTAAGGGGAGATGGACATGACGCAGTCAGATCAGGCCGAAAACAACCACGAACTCGAACTGCGGGCCATGAGCCTGTGGAGCAAACAGCACCCCGACCGCCCATGGCGGCGGGCGGGCAGCCTGCAGCGTTACCACAAATCATCCCACGCGCTGCATGGTATTCCCGCCTTTCCCGAAGAACAGGCACAGTTCCGTTTCCTGGCCGCGCACGCCATGACTGTCGCACGCGACGGCAGGCACCCGTAGGCAAACGGCGCGGGGCAGGGCATGCGCGTCCTGCCCCGCCCGCCACGGACATGTTTTTCACGCCCTGCATTGACATTGGATGTTATGACGGCAGACACTGGTATTACAGGCGCATATCTGCCACTTTCCATGCCGCGAAGCCCGCGTACCCGGTTCATCTGAGATTTTGAGTGTAATGAAGCCAGCAGTTTTTCTTGATCGTGACGGTGTCATCAATGTCGATACAGGTTATCCCCATCGGATAGAAGAACTCGAATTCATTGCAGGCGCGCCCGAGGCCATTGCCAGCATCAATGCAAGCGGCAGGCTGGCCGTTGTCGTCACCAACCAGTCCGGCATCGCGCGCGGGCTGTATGGGGAAGAGCAGGCCCACGCCTTCAACAACCATATCCAGGACCGGCTGCGCGAATGGAATGCACGCATTGATGCGTTTTACCTGTGCCCCTACCATCCTGAAGCCACAATCGCGCGTTACCGGCAGGACCACCCCGACCGCAAGCCGCGGCCGGGCATGATCGAACGTGCAATCAGGGACCTTGATATTGACAGGGGCAACTCCTTTCTGGTCGGTGACCGGCAGACGGACGTGCAGGCCGCGCAGGCGGCTGGCATGCCGGGATATCTCTTTACCGGACCCCGCCTGGATGCTTTCATAAAACCACTACTTTCCTCTTCCTGAATAACTGGCTGTGTAAATCTGGATGATTGAAAACTTCAATTTCGGCTGTCTGTGTATCATTGGGGATGTCCTGCTCGATCAGTACGTGTTCGGGTCGGTCAACCGCATCTCACCCGAGGCACCGGTCCCGGTTCTCCTGCACTCCCACCGCCAGGCCGTGCCGGGTGGGGCCGCGAATGTCGCCGCCAATGCCGCGGCATTGGGGTGCAAGGTCAACCTGGTGGGCGTTGTCGGCACCGACCGCGCGGCCAATACGCTGCATGAGGTCATGGCCCCATGGAAGAACGTGAGCCTGCGCGGGCTGGTAAAAGACCCGGCATGGACCACCATTACCAAGACCCGCATCCTGAGCGGCCAGCAGCAGATCATGCGCATTGACGAGGAATGCGTGGGCACGCTTTCCGCCGATACGCCCGATCGCCTGATTGCCGCCGGCCTTGCCGCGCTGGCCGAGGCCGATGTGCTGGTCTGCTCCGACTACGCCAAGGGCGTGCTGTCGGACAAGGTGCTGTCCACCATGATTGCCGCCGCGCGGAAAAAGGGTATTCCCGTTATCGTTGACCCCAAGCGCAAGACGTTTGAGGCCTATCGCGGCGCGACACTCATCACCCCCAACCGCACGGAAATGACAGCGGCGACGGGGCTGCCGCTCAATACCGAAACGGAAATCGACATCGCGGCGCGGACCGCATCGGAACAGTTTGGCGGCGATGTGCTGCTGACCCGTTCCGAAGCGGGCATGACGCTGTGGCAGCGCGATGGGGAAACCCTGCACGCCGTGGCCCGCCGCTCCGAAGTGTGCGACGTATCGGGCGCGGGCGACACGGTGCTGGCCACGGTGGCAAGCGTCCTGTCGGCCGGGGAAATGCTGGAAACGGCGGTCGTGCTGGCGGCTGCCGCCGCTGCCGTCTCGGTCAGCAAGCTCGGCACCGCTACCGTCACGCGTGAGGAACTGAGCCGCGAACTGCGCAGCGAGATGAGTGATGCGGGCATGCTCGCCACCATTGACGAGGCGAAGGAAATCGTCCGCAACTGGCGCCAGCACGGTGCGCAGGTGGTCTTTACCAATGGCTGTTTCGACCTGATCCACCCCGGCCACATCGGCCTGATCCGCGCTGCCGCAAAGGAAGGGGACAAGCTGATCGTCGCCCTGAACACGGACAGTTCCGTCAAGCGGCTCAAGGGTGAAAGCCGCCCGATACAGGACGAAATCGCGCGCGCCACGGTTATCGGCGCACTGCGTGATGTTGACCTTGTCGTGCTGTTTGACGAGGACACGCCGCTTGAAACCATCAAGGCGCTGCGCCCCAATGTCGTGGTCAAGGGCGCTGACTACACCGAAGACCAGGTGGTTGGCGGCGACTTTGTAAAGCAGTACGGCGGCCGCGTCGCCCTTGTCGATATTCTGGAGGGACGTTCGACATCCTCCCTCGTCAAGAAGGCACAGGGCCATGCGCCCGGTCATGTGCATGACAAGAGCAAGGCCGTATTTTCAGGCTAGATAATACATATGCCGGGTTCCGTACAGTAGAACGCAACCCGGCATATCCGGATATACAGGGCATCCTGATCGGATTACTGAATGGTCTTTTTATATATAAACCGGGACAGGGATGAGGAAAGACGGGCGCTTTTCCTGAAGAACAACGCCCATGTCAGCGGCCTGAAAAGGTTCAGCGCCATAGATGGCACCACCATCGACCGCAATGACCTGCTGGCCCGCGGCATCATTAGCGAAGACTGTACTTACCGCGATTCCGCAATAGGCAACGCGCTGTCACATATCTCATTGTGGAACGGCGTGATGGAAAGCGGCCGGAGCGCGTGCATATTCGAAGATGACGCCATACTGTGCAGGAATTTTGAAGAGCAGTACCAGAACATATTAAGCAATGTTCCTGATACATGGGAAATCATACTGCTGGGCTACAATACGGATGTTCCGTTGTACATGGAAATGATCCCCTCCATGCTGGAAGGGATATTCATTCCCAACAACAACAAGTTCATGGAAAACATCAACCGCTTTTCCAGCACCACCATCACCAGCCAGCCCCTGAAACTGCGCGAGGCGCTGGGGCTGTGTGGTTACGCCATATCCCCACGCGGCGCGGCCCGGCTGATCGAGGGCATCATTCCCATCCGCAGGATGGACCTGGCGGTAAGGATCATGGGCGGCCAGTACCAAAATGGCAGTCTGGATAACTTCCTGTGCGCGGCATATAAGGAAATGGATGCCTATTGCTGCGTGCCGCCCATCTGTGCGTCCGAAAATGACAAATCCCTGTCCACGATATGGAACGCCGCTGATTTCTATCATTGAAAGGTAAGGGGACCACAATCCCCGCTCTCCCCGTTTTCCAACCATGCGGCGCATCCGTCCGGTTGTGCCGCCAATAATAAAAAAGGTGCCAAATTGCCCCACGATACATGGCGTAAATGGCTGTCCGAACAGGCGCTTCCCCTCTGGTCCGGCATCGGTTTTGATTCCGCGCGCCGCCTGTTTCATGAACGCCTGACATTTGACCACCAGCCCATACAGATGCCCGCGCTGCGGCTGATGGTGCAGGCGCGTCAGGTTTCAACCTACTGTCGCGCGCAGCTTGACGGTTTTAGCTCCACGGCGGATCAGGCGCTGTCCTGCCTGCATGAAGTGCAGAAGCGTTACTGGCATGCCGATGACGCGGCGGGGTGGATATTCTCCCTTGCCCCCGACGGACGCCCCGCCGACCGGCGGCGCGACCTGTATGCCCATGCCTTCATCCTGTTCGCCCATGGCTGGGCCTACCGCGTGTCGAACGATCCGGCTTACCTGCAGGTGGCGCGTGAGACGGCGCAGGAAATCGACCAGATTTTCCAGACCGATGGTGGCGGTTATCTGGACAGCGTGCCGCCAGCCGACAGCATCCACCGCCAGAACCCCCATATGCACCTGCTGGAAGCCTATCTGGTGCTGTTTGATGTGTCGGGGGATCCTTTCTACCTGGATTACGCCCGGCGCATGGTTGCGCTGGCCCTTGAGCATTTCATCCTTCCGGGCACCGGAATGCTGCTCGAATTCTTTGACAGGTCATGGAAACCCCTGCAGGCGGCGGGGCATAACCGTGTCGAGCCGGGGCACCTGTATGAATGGTCGTGGCTGCTGTCTGAATATGCGCGCCTTGCCCCCGATGCCCCGAACATGGACGCCGTGCGGCAGGCACAGGCCAGACTGGCGGAAGCCGCCAGCACCCACGGCCTTGACCATAAAACGCTGGTGGTCTGTGACGCCATGACCGAGCACGGCAGGCGGCTGGAGGATTCAACGCGCATCTGGCCGCAGACCGAGTTCATGCGTATTCTGGCACTGCAGGCCCGCGCGGGGGACACGCAGGCGCGTGACCGGATTGCACCGCAGAGCCAGCATTTCTTTGACCGATACGCCCCCGCCCGGCTGGCTGGTGGCTGGATCGACCGTCTGGACGTGCACGGCGTGCCGCTGTCCGACCATATGCCGGCCAGTTCGCTCTACCATATCTATGGTGGTGCTACGGCAGTCCTGTCACTGTAACGCGCCAGTATCCCGGTCCGGTCGTGCATGTAGCGCCGGACCGGATACTTGCCCATAATCCACCATTCACCCACACCGGCCAGAAAGCGGGGACGTATCCGCTTCCGCACGCCCGGTCCCGCCATGCGTGGCATGGTGACAATAGCCGCGACATAATTCCCGGCTGCTTTATTACAAATGATGATCCTTTACTTCCCCACGCCATCCACCCCGCTTGCTGGCATGGCGGATGCTACGGTCATGACAGGGCCGCCCGCCACGCCCTGACCCGCGCATTTGTGGAGGAACAGACATGCCCCGCCGGATACAACACCACCACCACAACCCACGCACCCGCAGGTGCGCCGGGGCAGGGGTGAATAATCATGCATGACCATGTTTCCCATTCTCTTTATTGCCGCCCGCACCCCGGCCGGTCATCATGCCGCCCGGACGGCACGCAGGGGGAAGCCTGATATGATTGATCGGGTCTTACAGGCAGCAATGCTTCGCTGCATGGCCGAAAATGGTGGATCGGCCAACCTGTGCCCGCCCGAGGCGGAGGATGAAGAGAAATGCGCCAAAAACCTGCTGGACCTGGAACTGCAAGGGCTGTGCAAGGGGGGTGTTACCGTTTCGGGCAACGGACTCAGGATTACGGGGGAAAGCACCATCACCAATGCGGGGCGCGCCTATCTGGACCAGCCCGGTGACATGCATGTCACCCTCAACGGCGCGGAATCTGTCCAGACATTGCGCCAGCGGATCATGAATGACCCCGAACTCACCCCCACGGAGCGGCAGGAACTATGTGCATCACTGGACACCATGCACCCGCTTGCGCTGAAGGGGCTGGGGGAAGACCTGCTCAAACGCGCGCTTGAGGGCAGCCCGGACACGATACCGCTGCTGAAAAAACACACGACACCCGGCGGGGCATGAGCCGTGGCGGGACAGTCCTGCTGGTCCCATATCCATAAAGAAGATATGTCTAATTCCGATAAATCCTGAGCATCATAAATAAATACGGGCCGGGCAGGGCCCGTGCCAAAAGACTAGGGCAATTTATCGCATATCTGCCCGGCTTCCGCTGACCTGCGCTTTTACTGTCATGTCTGCAATAAACTTTGTCGCCTGCCGTAAATGGCATCGCATATACATTTTTTACATGACAGATATTCAGCGTTCAGCAATCGGGACGAAATGCATACGATGCGTCACTTCATGGATACTTGCCAGCATGGCACAGGGCAAAACCGCGTGCCCGAGGCAGGGACGGGCCGGTCGTCATCCCCATTGCTGATCCTGTGGCGCGTTGCCGTTATCGGGCTGCTGCTGTGGTGCGTGGCCCCCGGTGCCACGCGTGCCCTTGCGCAGGCCCCTGCGCAGGGCATGAGCCGTGAACAGGCCCAGCAGGTGCTGGATGTCATCAACGACCCGCAGAAACGCGCGGAGTTCGAAAGCACGCTTTCGGCCCTGGCTGCGAACCTGCCGCCACCAGCGCCAGCCGCACCGGCACCCGCCCCGGCCCCCGCGGCGGATGGCAAGGTCGTGACCGTTCAGGCCGACAGCCTTGGCAGCGATTTCGTGCAGGACATGGACACCCTGCGCGCAAGGCTGTTCGTGCAGGCCAAGCATTTTGTCGCACTGTTCGGTGATCTGGTATTCGTCGCGCACTGGACACGCACCATTTTCGCTGACCCGCAGTCACGCGGCATCCTGCTGGATGCGGTGGGCCGGGCGACCCTGATCCTGCTGATCGCCCTGGCGGCCGAGCGCGGCTTTTCGCTGCTGCTGCGCAAGCCGCTGCTGCGCGTGACGCAACGCGCCGTAGCGACCGAGCAGCGGCTCAACCTGCCCGATGCCAATGCCCCCCAGCCCCCGCCCGCAACCGGGGCGAATGCCGCACAGGATAGTGACGAGCAGGCCACCCAGCAGGCCCAGCAGAACGACATGCAGGCCCAGCACGCCACACTGCGCCTGCTGGCTCGTATTCCCTATTCCATCGTCCACCTGCTGATCAAACTGCTGCCCGTGGCGCTGTTCTTCGCGCTGGGCACGTCATCCGCCTACCTGCTGACCACGACGCACCAGGCCGAACTCGTCACCCTTACGCTGACCAACGCCTATGTCGTGGCGCGCGTGGTTTACCTGCTGATGGAGACGCTGTTCGTTCCCCATTCGCCCGCCATCCGCCTGTGCAGCGCCAGCAACCAGACCGCGTTCATGGTCACGCGCTGGCTCAACTTCCTTGTCGCGGCACCTTCGGTCGTGGTGTGCCTGTCCACGCTGGGTGGGGTGTTCGACATGCCCGCGCGCGGGACCGAGGCGATCATCCGCACGGTGGTTCTGGTCGAACATATCCTTGTGGCCATATTCACATGGCGGGTCCGCGCCCATGTGGCCAGCGCCCTGCAACCCCCGGCCCGGCTGCTCAAGCAGCCGTTCTGGATGTTTCTGGGCAGGCTGGCCCACCTGTGGTGGGTGCCGGCCATGTTCTTCAACTTCGCGCTGTGGCTGATCTGGGCGACCCATATACAGGGGGGCTATGCGTGGATATTCCGCACGGTCATCCTGACATCGGCGGTCGTGATCCTGTCACGCATGGTGTCGCTCCTGCTGTTCAACCTGCAGAACCGGCTGTTCCACATCTCCCCCGCGCTGGAGGCTCGCTACCCCGGCCTGCAGGGGCGGGTGGACTATTACTACCCCATCTCGCGCAAGATCCTGTCGTTCCTGCTGTTCTTCATCTCCACGGTCCTGTTCCTTCAGGCGCTCGGGCTGCCGTCGTTGCATTTCCTGACCCATGGCAGGCTGGGGCCGAAAATCGTTGGCGCGATCACGTCCATGCTCGTGGCCTACACCGTCGCCATCCTTGCGTGGGAGGCGGCGAACGCGGCGCTGGAACGCCAGATCGCACGGTTTGAAAACTCGTCACAGAAGGGGCGCGCCAGCCGCCTGCGCACCGTCCTGCCCATTATCAAGACCGTGCTGCTGGCGGTCATCATCATCATCGTGGCGGTCACGACCCTGTCACAGATCGGCATCAACGTCGCACCGCTGCTGACGGGTGCGGGCATCATGGGTGCGGCCATCGCCTTTGGCGCACAGAGCCTGGTCAAGGACTTCATCACCGGCTTCTTCATGCTGGTGGAAAACGCCATACAGGTGGGGGACTGGGTTACGGCGGGCGGCATATCGGGCACGGTGGAGCATCTGTCCATCCGCACCCTGCGGCTGCGCTCGATCAATGGCGACCTGCATATCATCCCGTTTTCCGAGGTGTCGTCCATCGCCAACACATCGCGCGACTACAACCTTGTGGTCGTTGATTTCATGATCGACCTGACGCAGGACACCGGGCAACTGACCGCCATACTGCATGAGGAACTGGAGAAGATGCGCCAGACGCCGCGCTTCGGGCGGCTGATCATGTCCGGCTTCACGTTCCTTGGCATCGAACAGGCCGATGGCAATGGCGCGCGCTACCTTGGCTCGATCCGGACCGCGCCGGGGGCGAAATGGGCGGTCTATCGGGAATTCTACAGCAGGCTCATGGTGCGCATGAGCGCGGAAGGCATCAAATTCCCGGTTCCCAGCTATCTCTACCTGCTGGACAACGCGCCGGGCAGCGACGGGCTGCGGGTCAGCACCGCCACCCCGAAGCCGGAGGGACCGCCCCCGCAGGGCACGCACGCACCCTAGAAAACCGTATCAAACAGCAGCTTGCCATTCAGCACCACAATCACGGCAGCCACCCCCCATGCCAGCACGGCCATGGGGGGTGAGAGCGTAAACTCCCCCATCTTGCGCCGGTCGGATACGAACATGACCAGCGGGATCACCGCAAAGGGGAGCTGCATGGACAGGATGACCTGACTGAACATGAGCAGTTGCCCCACGCCCCGGTCGCCATACAGCGCCGTCACGGCCACGACGGGGGCAACGGCCAGCCCCCGCGTGAGCAGCCGCCGCGCCCATGAGGGGATATGCAGGCGCAGGAACCCCTCCATGATGATCTGGCCCGCCAGCGTGCCCGTAACGGTCGAATTCGTGCCCGCCGCCAGCAGGGCGACCGCAAACAGGGTGGAGGCCACGCCCAGCCCCAGCACGGGGGAGAGCAGGCGGTACGCATCCTCGATCTCCGCCAGGTCCTGATGCCCTGTAGCATGGAATGCCGCCGCCGCCACGATCAGGATCGCGGCGTTGATGAACAGCGCCAGCAGCAGGGCGATGGAACTGTCCCATGTGGCCCAGCGGATGGCTTCCCGCCTGCCCGGTGGGGTGCGCGCATACGCGCGGGTCTGCACGATGGAGGAATGGAGGTAGAGATTATGCGGCATGACGGTCGCGCCGATGATGCCGATGGCGATGTAGAGCATCCGCCCGTCCGTCACGATTGCGGGTGAAGGCACGAACCCCTTCAGCACGCTGGCCAGCGGCGGGCTGGCGGCCACGACCTGCACCATGAAACACAGCGCGATGACGCCAAGCAGGCCCATGACGAAGGCTTCGAGGTAGCGGAAGCCCCGGTTCATCAGGAACAGGACAAGAAACGCATCCAGCACCGAAATCACCGCCCCCGCCAGCAGCGGGATGCCGAACAGGAGCTGCAGGGCGATGGCGGTGCCGATCACCTCGGCCAGGTCACAGGCGATGATGGCCAGTTCGCACGCCAGCCACAGGACGATATTGAGCGCGGGGTGGAAATGGTCCCGGCATGCCTGCGCCAGATCATGCCCCGTGGCGATGCCAAGCCGCGCGGCCAGCGATTGCAGCACGATGGCCATGATATTCGACAGCATGATGACGGATAGCAGCGTGTACCCGAACTGCGCGCCGCCCTGCAGGTCCGTGGCCCAGTTGCCGGGGTCCATATACCCGACCGAGACCATGTAGCCCGGCCCGACAAACGCCAGGAACCGCTGCAGCCACGGTGCCCCGGCATCGGGCACGTGCACGGTGGCGAAGGCTTCGGGCAGGCTGTGGCCGTCCGCCCTGTCCCCGCGGGAGAAACGCCAGGTGGCGGGTTTGGGCGCGGACGGGGCAAGGGGAGGGAGGGGTTCGTGGCTCATGCCATTACCCAATCG
>NZ_QUWV01000095.1 GCF_003403295.1 Komagataeibacter melaceti
CCCCAGCCCCCACGGCCCGGCCCACCACGGTCCGGTCCGCCGCGACCCGGGCCACCGCCCCAGCCGCCACCGCCGCCACCATGCGGGCCACCACCGCCACCGCCCGGTCCGCCACCAGGCCCACCGCCGCCAGGTCCGCCCCCATGGCCCTGCGCATGGGCGGTGGAGATCATGGCGGTGCCCGGCGCGGCGGCCAGCGCCAGAACAACAAGAGCCGCTGTTACCGATTTCATCTGTTTCATCGTCCCATTTCATTCACTGCAGGCAGGCTGTCATTCCACCACGACAAAAGGGTGGCGGTTTGTCACATTTTTGTATCACTTCCATACGGCAGGCACCGGGCTGACATGCAGCACGTCGGGGCACGGGACCGGGGTGCCGGCCGGATGGGGCATTAAAAATCGTGCACCCGCCTCTCGCCGCCTGCCAAACGCTGGTATAGTCCGCCCTGTCCCGCATGACGGGGCAGGCCACATTGCCAGCCATGACCTGTTTTGAAGCGTTCGGGTGTCATTCTTCATGCCTTCTCCCTCCTGTCCCGCACCCACCAGCCCATGGAGGCAGGCCCTGTCCATACTGGCGCGCAACCGTTCGGCCATGGCGGCGCTGGGCGTGCTGGCACTGATAACGCTGGCATGTATGCTCGCCCCGCTTTACGCCCATATGGTGGCGCATACGGACCCGTTTACCTCCAACGTGGCGGGAACCATTTCGTTTGACGGGCAGGTGATGGACATCATGCAGCCCAACGACAACCCGCTCCATCTCGGTCTCAGCCCCATAGGGCCGACATGGCACGCGGCCTACCTGCTGGGGGCGGACAGCCAGGGGCGCGACCTTGCGGCCCGGCTGCTGTACGGCGGGCGCAACTCGCTGCTGATTTCGGCCTCGGCGGCGTGCATCTGCCTGTTCCTGGCCGCCGTTGCGGGCGTTACCGCCGGTTTCTGCGGCGGGATCGTGGACAGCATCATCTGTCGGGTGCTGGACATCATGTGGGCGGTGCCGGTCTATCTTTTCGCCATTTCGCTTTCCATCGTCATGGTCAGCCAGAAGCTGGTGCTGGGGCCGTTCGTGGTGCGGGCCGACAGTCTTCTCGTGCCCATCATGATCCTGGCGCTGGTTTACGTGCCCTATGCCGCACGCCCCATACGCGGGCGGGTGCTTGCCCTGCGGCAGGCGGAATTCGTGCTGGCCGCGCGCTGTCTGGGCATACCGGGCTGGCGCATCATGCTGCGTGACATCCTGCCCAACCTGACCACGACGCTGGTCGTGCTGGGGCCGCTGCTCATGGCGCTGGCGCTGCTGGCGGAAAGCGCGCTTTCCTTCCTCTCGCTGGGTGTGCAGGCGCCTGCCGCGTCGTGGGGCACCATCATTCAGGATGGCGAAGGGCTGATCTATACCCGCCCCATGGTTGCGATAGCGCCGGGGGTGGCGATCGTGCTGGTGGTGCTTGCGCTCAACATTCTGGGGGACGGGCTGCGTGATGCGCTGGATGTGCGCGACGCGGCGCGGCGCACGTCATGACCATGGCGCTGCTACGCCGCGCGGGGCAGACGGCCCTTGTGCTGTTTGGCGTCTCGGCGCTGGTGTTCCTTGTGTTCTTCGCAACACCGGGCGCGGACCCGACAGCGCGCATTGCAGGACGCAATGCCTCGGCGCAGGTCATGGAAAAGGTGCGGCATGAATACGGATTCGACCGCCCCCTGCCGGTCCAGTACGTGACCATGATGAAGAAGCTGTTCATCACCCGCGACCTGACATCCTATGCCGACCGGGGCGAGAAGGTGGTACCTGAAATCCTTCAGGCCGCACCGGTCACCGCCAGCCTTGTATGCGGAGCGGCCTTCATATGGGTTACGGTTTCCATCGCCATGGGTACGCTGGCCGCCGCCATGAAAAATACGTGGGTGGACCGTGTACTCATGACATTGGGGCTGGTGGGCATTTCCATACCCGTGTTTTGGCTGGGGCAGGTCACCAACCTTGTCACGCAGAGCCGGTACCATGACACATGGCTGTTTTCATGGGTGCCGGGGCTGGGTTACGTGCCCTTTACGCAGGACCCCATGGGATGGTTCAGGTCGCTTGTGCTGCCGTGGATCGTACTGGCGGTCATGTTCATCGGGCTTTACAGCCGGGTGCTGCGCGCCGATCTGGTCGCGCTGGAGGGAGAAGACTTCATGCGCACCGCGCGGGCCAAGGGGCTATCGCCCGCGCGCATATTCCTCCGCCACGGGCTGCGGACCGCCATGATCACGTTCATCTCGCTTTTCGGCCTTGATTTCGCGCAGCTTGTGGGCGGTGGCGCTCTGCTGACCGAGGTGGTGTTCGGCCTGCCGGGCGTGGGGCGGCTGACCTACCGCGCGCTGACCACGCTGGACCTGCCGGTCATCATGGCCACGGTCATGTATTCCGCCGTTTTTGTCGTGATCGCCAACGCGGTGGTGGACATGCTGTACGTGCTGGTGGACCCGAGGGTGCGTGATGGCCGGTAATCCCCCCCCTGCCGCGCTGCTGGCGGTGACGGACCTGTGCATAAGCCTGCCCGCCCACGGGCGCATGATTCCGATTGTGGAGAATGTAAGCTTCACCCTGCATGAAGGCGAAATACTGGGGCTGGTAGGGGAATCAGGCTCCGGCAAGTCAATCACGGCCATGGCGCTGATGGGCCTGATCGACAGCCCCGGCGCGCAGGTAAGCGGGTCCGCCCGCTTCCGTGGCACGGAACTGGTGGGCCTGCCGCAAAGGCGGTTCCGCCGCCTGCGCGGGCGTGAGATGGCCATGATCTTCCAGGACCCGATGACGGCCTTCACCCCGGTCCATACCATTGGCTGGCAGATAGATGAGCAGATCCGCGCCCATGAACCCCTCTCCCGCCGCGCCGCGCGGGCACGCAGCATCGAACTGCTGGGGGAAATGGGCGTGCCCGACCCCGCGCGGGCGGCCCGGAGCTATCCGCACCAGCTTTCCGGCGGGCTGCGCCAGCGCGCGATGATCGCCATGGCGCTGTCCTGCAATCCGGCCCTGCTGATTGCCGATGAACCGACAACCGCGCTGGACGTGACGGTGCAGGCGCAGATCCTTGACCTGATCGACACGCTGCGTGACCGGCATGGCTCCTCCGTGCTGCTGATCACGCATGACATGGGCGTGGTGGCCCGCAGTTGCGACAGCGTGCTCGTGCTTTATTCCGGCCGCGTGGCCGAGCAGGGAACGGCGGAAGCCATATTCACGGCCCCCGCCCACCCCTATACCGCCGCCCTGCTGGACTCCATCC
>NZ_QUWV01000096.1 GCF_003403295.1 Komagataeibacter melaceti
CCATCGCCGCCACCCCCAGCCCACGCTGCACGAGTGTGATGAGTTCCATCGCCGCCTCCTCCACCGCAATGCGGGCAAGGTTGACAATGGCGGCTGTCTCCCCCCCACCCGCCGCATCCGGCGCGCATGATGCCAGGGCTGCGCGTTCCACCCACATGGCGGCCGTTCCGCGCAGGATCATGGCCCTGCCGATCCGCGCCTGCTGGTGGGGATTTTCCGCCCGTCCCCGCGCGCGCAGTTCCTCGCGCAGCAGGTCCACCAGACGGTCCATCCCGCCCAGTGCCACGGCGGAGGCCCGCCACGCACCTGCCGAAAACTCGGGCTGCCGCAGGTAATCGCCCGGCTGGCCCACGATGCTGGCGGCCGGAACCGCAATCCCGGTAAAATCATAGGAGCCGGTGCCGCTGCCCGCCATTCCGGTCAGGTGCCCCGGTCCCGGCCCCATGCGGGCGCGCTCCCCGACCGGGACAAGCACCATAAGCGTCTCACCCCCCGGTTCCGCCCGCGCGGTAATGAGCGCGATGCCGACCTCACGCACCGCGCTGGCGAAGCCTTTGGTCCCTTCAAGCCGCCCCTCCGGCGTGCCACTATGCGTGAGTGTGACCGGCGGCGCGCCGTCCGTTACCCAGATACCGGCCAGCACGCCGCGCCGCAGGTCGTCCGCCACAAGGGCGCGCTGCCGGGGCGTGCCATAAAGGCAGACCAGCCGCACGACATTGACGTGCCCCTCCACGCAGCGCCCGAGGGAAAGGCTGATCCGCCCTGCCCGCCGCAGCAGGTCGGACAGCGCCAGCACGCCCGCGGGGGAGTCCTGCAGGCCAAGCCCGCCATCGCTGGTGGGAAGTGCAGCCCCCAGCGCGCCGATGCGTGCCAGATCCCGCAATGCCTGTGCCGGGAATGTTCCCTCCCCGGCACCCGGCCTGTCACGCTGCTCTGCCTCCACCCGCTGGAGCGCCAGGCGGAATTGCGCAATGCCATCGGGAAAGAGCCGTGCGGGTGAGACTGACATTCCGGGGCATCTCCCGCACCGTTAACGGATGGCTGATACGTATGGCAGGCAAACGCGCCACCCGGCCCGGGGTTCGGGGCGCCCCGGATGCCCCGTTTATCTGGGCACGATCAGGTGCAGCAGCGACGCAGCCCCGAAAAATACGGTGGTGCTGAGTGACCAGATCGCCACGAACCATGCAATCCGCACGCTGGTCTGGCGTGGGGCGCTGTCGCCATTGCCCCGTACGATGTCAGTGATACCCATCGGTTTCCGTCACCTTTCCGCGAAAGACGTGGTAGGAATAGATCGTGTAGGTCAGGATGATCGGCAGCAGGATGGCGGTGCCGATCAACTGGAAGAACTGGCTCGATGGCGGGGATGACACATCCCACAGCGTCAGGCCCGGCGGCACGGCATAGGGCCACACCGTAATCCCCAGCCCCGACAGGCACAGGAAGAACCAGCCCAGCGCGCACAGGAATGGTCCCTTGGAGTGTCCCCTGCGCAGCCCCATCACGAACAGCGCAGCCAGCACCACCACCAGAACCGGCACGGGGGCGACGAACGCGATGTTCGGCCAGTCGGTCCAGCGGCGCAGGTATGGTGCGTGCAGCAGCGGTGTCCACAGGCTGACCGCCACGATGCCAATGAACAGCCCCACGGCCAGCCGGGCGGCCCAGCGGCGGCATGATGCCTCCAGCACGCCGGTCGTGCGCCAGATCAGCCACGTTGCGCCGAGCAATGCGTAGCCGCACATGACCGACAGGCCGCACAGGATGCTGAACGGCGTCAGCCAGTCGAGCGGCCCACCGGCAAAAGCGCCATCAACTACTCTGATCCCCTGCACCACCCCGCCAAGGATCGCGCCCTGACAGAACGCGGCAATGGCGGAACCTGCCATGAAGCCGGTGTTCCACACCCCTTCCCGGTTCGTGCCGCGTGTCATGATACGGAATTCAAACGCCACGCCACGGAAGATCAGTGCAAGCAGCATGAGCACGATCGGCAGGTAGAAGGCGGGCAGCAGGGTAGCATAGGCACCGGGGAACACGCCGTAAAGCACGGCCCCGCCCAGCACCATCCATGTCTCGTTGCCATCCCATACGGGGGCGATGGTGTTGACCATTACATCCCGCCGGCCCGGATGGCGTTCGAGCGCGAACAGCATCCCGATGCCAAGGTCAAAGCCGTCAAGGACGACATAGACCGAAATCGCGGCCACCAGAATGACGGCCCACACGATGGGGAGCCAGTATGCGAAGTCCATCATGCCTCAGGCTCCTTTGCCGGTAGAAGGGTCAATCACGGCCGGATGCACGCGGGCCGCCAGTATTTCAGGGGCGTGGGCGGGGTCGGTGTCATGCTCGCCTTCCTGCGGTGCATGCCCCAGCATCCGCACCAGGATGCCCATGCCGGAGCCGAATACGAGTACATAGACCACCACGAACGCCGTCATTGAAAACGCCATGGAGGACAGGGCGACGGGCGACACACTGTCGGACGTGCGCAGCAGGCCATAGACGGTCCATGGCTGGCGGCCCACTTCCGTCGTGACCCAGCCGCACAGCAGGGCAAGGAAGCCCGCAGGTGCCATGCAGAGTGCGACACGGTGGAAAACCGGGTTGGTGAACAGCGTGTCGTTGCGCCGCAGCCATACGGACCACAATCCGACCAGCATCATCAGCACGCCAAGGGCGACCATGATGCGGAACGAGAAGAAAATGACCGGTGACGGCGGCCGCTGGTCACGGGGAAAGTCCTTCATGCCCGGCACCTTGCCATCAAGGCTGTGTGTCAGGATCAGCGAGCCGACCAGCGGCAGTCTGACAGCGTAATCCGTGTGTTCGGTCTTCATGTTGGGAATACCGAACAGCAGCTCGGGCGCATGATCTTCCGATACCCAGTCCCCTTCCATGGCCGCGATCTTGGCGGGCTGGTATTTCAGGGTGTTGAGGCCATGCGCGTCACCGGCAAGGATCTGCATTGGTGCTACGACCGCCGCCATCCACATGGCCATGGAGAACATGACCCGCACGGGTTCGCTGGAAATCTTCCCCGCCCTGCGTGCCTTCAGCATATGCCATGCCCCCGTGGCCCCCACGACGAAGGCGACGGACAGGAACGCCGCCAGCCCCATATGGACAAGCCGGAACGGAAAGGACGGGTTGAAGATGATGGCCAGCCAGTCGGCAGGCATGAACCGACCCGTGGCGGGGTCGATGCTGTAGCCGCGTGGTGTCTGCATCCATGAATTGGAGGACAGTATCCATGTCATGGAAATCAGGGTGCCGACCGATACGCAGCACGTGGCGGCGAAATGCAGCCCGCGCCCGACCCGGTTCATGCCGAACAGCATGACGCCAAGGAAACCTGCCTCAAGAAAAAAGGCGGTCATGACCTCATAGGACAGGAGCACGCCGGTAATCGGCCCGGCCTTTTGGGAAAAGAGCGACCAGTTCGTGCCGAATTCATACGACATGACCAGCCCCGAGACGACGCCCATGCCGAAGACGATGGAGAACACCTTGATCCAATAGCGGTACAGGTCAAGGAATACGGGCTGTCCGGTCCTGAGCCACAGCCCTTCCAGCACTGCCAGATAGGCCGCCAGCCCGATTGAAAAGGCCGGGAAGATGATATGGACGCCCACCGTAAAGGCGAACTGGAAGCGCGCCAGCAGAAGTGCCGGGTCATGTATATGCTGCATCTATACTTTTCCAATTATGGTGACGGGATTCAGGAACAACGGGTTCCTGCCATCACGGGGGGACGCAGCAACGCCCCTGACTGGCGCGGACGGCACGCTGCGGCGTCCTGCCCGCGTTGCTAGCGCGCGTGGCCCTGGGGCGTCCAAGACATTATGGGCATGTATTCATAAGCACCATTTATTATGCGTGCCTGCCTGTATGCTGTCTGGTTATGTACGGATATAGACAACCGGCCATGATGCCGTATTTGGTAATATTGTCAGGTGCAACATGTTTACTGTCAGGCGCGAATGCGGGTGGTCAACTTTCGGGGTGGCAACTGTTCGTGTGGCTGGTAAGTGCTGTGTGTGTATTTCATGGTTTCACACAATCATCACACTTGTTGCGGCCTGTTTTTGCTATGGCAGTCCGGCCTGCACTGTTGCCGGTTTTATCAGAGGTTTCCGGATCATGGACAGAACATCTGAGGTCAATCCCACCCGCCGCAAGGAACCGCATGAGGAATGGCGCGAGGCGCTGATCCATGCATGGCGAAACAGGCGCGGGTATAACCAGCAGCATGAAGCAGCATCCGTGCCGGCGGATGAAGGATTCATTTTTGACGAACCATGAGTCGGGAATAATACGGACATAACAAATTAATCTTATAGAAAATGTGCATGATTCATTCGGTTACAAATAAATACGGGCCGCGTCTTTATTTGTTAAGGTCGATATTTTATAGTGCATTTCCTGATTGAAAAATCAGCTATGTTAAGAGGATATTAATAACATGAAAAAAGCAATGCTTTTTGCCGCGGCTCTCGGCCTTTCCCTGCCGGTTGTTGCCCATGCGGACGACACCACCGAAACCCATCACGAGAGTGGTGAGCACGGCCGCCATCACGGCCATGGCCACCATGAACATGGCAGCCGCGACAGCAACAGCAGCAGCGATGAACATGGCAACGGCGAACACGGTGACCGTGACCACGGCGATCGTGAGCATGGCGACCGCGAACACGGTGACCACGAGCATGGCGATCACGAACAGCAGTAATCTGCGGTCGTAAGATCCATGAAAAAGGGGGCGCTCCATCCGGGGCGCCCCTTTTTTTGTCAGCACAGGCCAGCCATGCCTGTGGCGAATGGATAAGACCCACGCAGCCCATAAGCCATGGCAGCCGCCGGGCAGAACGGGCCGGGGCACGGTTTTCCGCCCCGGTCCCCTTTCCCGCCCGGATAGGCGTGGGATCGCGAAAGGCTGTCCGCCCCGGCGCTTGGATGAAGCGCGGGATTGCCCTACGCTTGCGCCCTGATCAGGATAAGGCGCCATGACTGACCGTATCGTTTACAAGATTCTCACTGCCGATGAGCAGGAACACTTCACCCGCATGGGCTCCTTTGCCGGGTCGCCCGTGGATATTGCGGACGGGTTCATTCATCTGTCCGACGCAACGCAGGTCACGGGCACGGTGGACAGGCACTTCAGCGGGCAGGACGGCCTTGTGCTGGTGGCGGTCGATCTCGGGCTGCTCGACCCGGCGGCGGTGCGGTGGGAGCCATCACGCGGTGGCCAGCTGTTTCCGCATCTCTATGCCGTGCTGCCCATCGGGGCCGTCGTGGCCACCTGCCCGCTTGCGCGCAATGCGGATGGCAGCGTGCAACTGCCGCTCTAGCACCGGCCCCGCCCGTCATCACGCTTTCCGGAGCCGTGGGTCCGCCCCCTCGACATCCCTGCCCCGCACCTGCTCACAATAACAGGTGATTGCACGACGGCGCGCCCGCGCGCCGTGTCGTAAATGGAGAATGATGATGTTTTCATGCGTAGGTTACGCGGCCACCGCCGCCGATGCCCGTCTGGCCCCCATGACGCTGGAGCGCCGTGACACCGGGCCGGAGGATGTGTGCATCGACATCCTGTATTGCGGTGTCTGCCATTCCGACCTGCATCAGGCCCGCAATGAGTGGCGCAACACGATTTTTCCGTGCGTGCCGGGGCATGAGATCGTGGGCCGTGTAAGGGAAGTCGGGTCCAGCGTCACCCGCTTTGGCAAGGGCGACCTGGTAGGTGTTGGCTGCATGGTTGATTCGTGCCGCGAATGTGCCAGTTGCCGCACGGGGCTGGAGCAGTACTGTGAGCAGGGCTTTGTCCCCACCTATAACGGGGAGGACCGGCAGGGTCGCGGCATTACCTTTGGCGGGTATTCGCGCGCGGTCGTGGTGGATCAGGCCTTTGTGCTGAAAGTGCCCGAAACGCTGGACCCCGCGGCGGTGGCCCCGCTGCTGTGCGCGGGCATTACCACCTATTCCCCCCTGCGGAACTGGAAGGTCGGGCCGGGCCAGCGCGTCGGGATCGTGGGGCTGGGCGGCCTTGGGCACATGGGCGTGAAATTTGCCCGCGCGTTTGGCGCGCAGGTGGTGCTGTTCACGACATCGGCCAGCAAGGTGGCCGACGGGCTGCGCCTTGGCGCGCATGAGGTCGTGCTGTCAAAGGACCCGGAGGCCATGGCCAGGGAGCGCGGCCGCTTTGACTTCATTCTCGATGCCGTGGCGGCCGATCACGACATCAACGCCTATCTCGACCTGCTGGCGCGTGACGGGACGCTGGTGCAGGTGGGCGCGCCGGAAAACCCGCTGCCGGTCTCGGTTTTCAGCCTGCTCATGAAGCGGCGCAACTTCAGCGGCTCACTGATCGGCGGCATCCCTGAAACGCAGGAGATGCTTGATTTCTGCGGCCAGCACGGCATCACCGCCGATATTGAAATGATCCGCATGGACGAAATCGAGACCGCCTATGCCCGCATGCTGCGCTCCGATGTCAAATACCGCTTCGTGATCGACATGGCCACGATGCCTGCCGCGGCCTGAAAACCCGCAATGGCGCGGGCCGGATTTCCACATGTGGGGGATGTTGCGATAAGCTAACGTATATCGTAGGCATACTGGTGCCGGGTTCCGCTTTTTCAGGGGTATTTCATGCATGTACGCGGGTGTATCGGCATAATACTTCTGGTCGGCATCGGTATCGCGTTTTCCACTGATCGCAGGCGCATCCGCCCGCGCGTTATCGGGGCGTGCCTGCTGTTGCAGGCGGCCATCGGGCTTGTGGTGCTGCGTGTCCCGCTGGGGCAGGCGGTGCTGCGCCGGGTATCGGGCATGGTGACGGGCGTGCTGTCCTATGGTGATGAGGGGGCGCGCTTCCTGTTCGGCCCGCTGGTGGGGCCACGCATGCGCGCGCTCTTTCCCGATGGGGGCTATGTCTTCGCCTTTCAGGTCCTGCCCTCGCTGGTCTATGTCAGTGCGCTTATCGCCATCCTCTACCATTATGGGGTCATGCAGGCTTTTGCGCGGGTGCTGGGGCGCGGGGTGCGGGCGCTGCTGGGCACGTCGCCGGTGGAATCGTTTGGCGCGATCATCACCATCTTCGTGGGGCAGAGCGAACTGCCCGTGGCCCTTGGCCCCTATCTGGCGGGCATGGCGCGCACTGAACTGTTCAGCGTCATGTGCAGTGGCACGGCGTCCGTCTCCGGGGCGACGCTGGTGGGGTATATCGGGCTGGGCATCCCGGCGGACTACCTTGTCGCCGCCTCCTTCATGGCCATTCCCGGCGGGCTCATGTTCGCACGGATTCTGGAGCCGCGCGGGCGTGACGAGACCCTGAGCCCGCCCGGGGCCGGGCGCGCCGCGTATCACCGCGCCTTTTTTGAGGCCGTGATGGAGGGCGCGCTGCGCGGTGCGCACACGGCCATGGCCGTCGCTGCCATGCTGGTGGCGTGCATCGGGCTGATCGCGCTGGCCAATGGGGTGCTGGGCTGGGTCGGGGGCATTGTCGGCATCCCTGCCCTGTCTCTGGAATATGGCATGGGGCGGCTGTTTGCCCCGCTGGCATGGCTGCTTGGCGTTCCGGCGGCGGAATGTGGGGCGGTGGGTTCGGTGCTGGGGCTGAAGGTGGTGGTGAATGAATTCGTGGCCTACATGCACCTGGGGGCGGCCATAGGGGGCGGCCAGCTTTCGCCCCGGACGGTGGCCATCGCCTCCTTCGCGCTGTGTGGCTTTGCCAATCTCAGCTCGATCGGCATACTTGTGGCGGCCTTTGGCAGCCAGTGCCCCGACCGGCGCGAGGAAGTGGCGCGCCAGAGCGCACGCGCCGTGCTGGCGGGCGTGCTGTCAAACCTGATGAGTGCGGCCATGGCCGGCATCATCATCCAGTAAGTTCTTTCCATACAGATCGGGACACCAACCACCGTGCGCAGGATCATTATCGACACCGACCCCGGGCAGGATGACGCCATTGCCATCATGCTGGCGCTTGCCGCCCCCGGGCTGGACATTCTGGGGCTGGTGAGCGTGGCGGGCAACGTATCGGTAGCGCAGACCACGGCCAATGCCTGCCGGGTGCTGGAACTGGCGGGCAGGCGCGACATTAGGGTTTATGCGGGCTGCACGCGCCCCTTGCGGCGCACGCCCATTACGGCGGCGCATGTGCATGGGCGCACGGGCATGGATGGCCCTGACCTGCCTGAACCCACGCTGCGCGCGCAGCCACAGCATGGCGTGGATTTCCTGATCGAGACCATCCGCGCGCACCCGCCGGGCGAGATTACGCTGGTCACGCTGGGGCCGATGACCAACCTGGCCGTGGCGCTGGCCAAGGCCCCGGACATAGCGGCGCGGCTGGGGCGGGTCGTGTCCATGGGAGGTGCCTATTCGGAATGCGGCAATATCACCCCCAGCGCCGAGTTCAACATGTTTGCTGACCCGGATGCAGCCGACATCGTGTTGCGCAGCGGGGTGGCGCTTACGCTCGTGCCGCTGGATGTTACGCACCGTTTCCTCATTTCCGCGCGGCGTCTGGCGCAGTTGCGGGCCATGCCGGGGCAATGCGCGCAGGCGGCGGCTGCCATGCTCGGCTTTTCGGAACGCTTTGACCTGGCCAAGTACGGCTGGGACGGCGCGCCCCTGCATGACCCGTGCACGATTGGCTGGCTGCTGGCGCCCGAACTGTTTGGCGGGCGCGAGGTCAATGTCTCGGTCGAGGTGAGCAGCCCCCTCATGCAGGGCGCGACGGCGGTGGACTGGTGGCAGGTGACGGACCGCCCGCCCAATGCCCTGTTCCTGCGCGATGTGGATGATGACGGGCTGTGGAACCTGCTGCTGGAGCATCTGGCCCGCCTGCCCTAGCGGTTCAGTCCCTGCCGGGCAGGCCCGCCAGTTCCGCCGTGAGTTCAAGCGCGCGGCGGCGCTGGCCGTGATCGTAGAGCGGTAGCGCGACCATCAGTTCATCGGGCTGGTAGCGGCTTATGAAGTCGTTCAGGTACGGGGCGATGGTCCGTGCCGACCCGGTGAATGTGTAAGCCAGTGTGTGTTCCAGCAGCGCCTGCTCGCCCGATGTCCATGGCGTGGCCCCCTGTTCCAGTGGCGGCGGGAATGCGATGGGCCGCCCCCGGCGCAGGGCGATGAAATACTGCTGGAGCGAGGTCGCCAGACGCCGCGCCTCATCGGCATCATCGGCTGCGATGATGTTGACACCCAGCATGACACGGGGTGCCGGGCAGCGGGCCGAAGGCTCGAAACGCGCGCGGTAGAGGGTGATCGCATCTTCCATCTGCGCGGGCGCGAAGTGGGAGGCAAAGGCGTAAGGCAGCCCCAGCCGCGCCGCCAGCACGGCGGAAAACAGCGATGACCCCAGCAGCCAGACCGGCACCCGCAGCCCGGCACCGGGTATGGCGCGCACCCGGTGGGTGTCGGTGTCGTCCAGCGGTTCGAAATAATCCAGCAGTTCCACCACATCCTGCGCAAAGCGGTCCGGGGCGTCCGGGTCGCGGCGCAGGGCGCGGGCGGTGCGCTGGTCGGCACCGGGCGCGCGGCCAAGGCCGAGGTCGATCCGGCCGGGAAACAGCGTCTCCAGCGTGCCGAACTGTTCCGCCACCACCAGCGGGGAATGGTTGGGCAGCATGATGCCCCCTGCCCCCACCCGTATGCGCCGCGTGGCGGCGGCCACCTGCCCGATCACCACGGCCGTCGCGGCCGAGGCGATGCCCGGCATGGCGTGGTGTTCGGCCAGCCAGTAGCGGTGAAAGCCCAGCCCGTCCGCCGCGCGCGCCAGGTCACAGGTATTGCGCAGCGCATCGGCCACGCTGCCGCCACGGGTAATGAGGGAGAGGTCAAGGATGGAAAAGGGAACCATGCGGCGTGCCTCCGCTCATCTGTCAGGCGTGGTGCCGTCACCCGCGCCGCTGTGGGAAGGAGAGGAACCTTATACACCACGTGACGTTGGGGAAAGCAGACTTCTGGTGGAGTATCTCCCATGCTCACGCTGCTGGTTATTGTGCTGCTCATCTTCGCCATTGGCGGGGGCGGGTATGGTTACCGTTCCGGCTGGTATGGCGGGGCGGGAAGTTCGGGCCTGAACGGGCTGGGGCTGCTGCCGATCGTGCTGATCATTATCGCCCTGTTCCTGCTGTTCCACTCAAGCGGCACGCATGACATCCCGCCACCGTGACGGTGGCGGGCGGGGTTTTTGCGCAACCGGCCCATTGCCATGGCGTTATGACCATGTGGTCCGGGCCGGTGCACCGGCAGGCCCGGACAGCGCGCCATTGCGCCATGCCCGTGTCATGGCCCCGTCATGGAGGCATGAGTGCCCGATACCCTTTATCGCAACGCGCTTTTTTTTGACGGAACGGGATCTGATCCCATCATTTCGGACGTCGCCGTAACCGACGGCGTCATTTCAGCAACAGGCCCCGGCCTGCCAGCCGGGGCGGAAACCCGCGTGGTGGACTGCACCGGGCTGTGGCTTATGCCGGGGCTGCTGGATATCCATACTCATTGTGACCTTGAGCTGGAACTGGCCCCGGAGCTGCCCGAACTGGTCCGGCATGGCACAACCACCGCCGTTATCGGCAACTGTTCGCTTGGCGTGACCTTCGGCAACCAGCGCCGCGAGGGGGAGGACCCCATCGTGGACTGCTTCGCCCGCGTGGAGAACATGCCCAAATCCGTGCTGCGCAAGGTGGCCGATGCCTGCACATGGACCGATTCACAGGGGTATCTCGATCACCTTTCGGCCCTGCCGCTTGGCCCCAACATCGTGCCGCTCATGCCCCATTCCATGCTGCGGATCGAGGTGATGGGTCTGCACGGCTCGATCACGCGCCGCCCCACGCGGCGCGAGCGTGCCCGGCTGGAACGGCTGGTTGATGCGGGCATGGCGCAGGGATATGCCGGTTTTTCAACCGATGCCCTGCCCTTCCACTTCCTTGCGAATGACCCGCACAGGAACAGCCGCATACCCACCCAGTACGCGGGCTTTCGTGAACTGCGGCAACTGACATCCGTGGTGCGGCGCTACGGGCGGGTCTGGCAGGCAACACCGCCCAAGGACAATTTTGTGGATGCGGTCCGCTGTTTCCTGCTGACCAGCGGGCGGCTGTTTGGCAGGCCGCTGCGGACCACGGTGCTGGCGGTGCTTGACCTCCAGACCAACCGCGCCGCCGTGGGGCTGTGCCTCATGCTGTCGGCCATTCTCAATTCGCGGCTGGTGGGCGGGTATTTCCGCTTTCAGGCGCTGTCCGGCACGTTCCGGCTGTGGAGCGACGGGGCGATAAACCCCCTTGCCGACGAGATCCCGACCCTGCGCGTGCTGAACGAACTGGAACCCGAGGACCGCGCCGGGCGCGCGCGCATCCTGAACGATCCCGAATGGATTGCGTCCTTTCGCCACATGTGGCTCAGGGGCCGGACGGGATGTTCGCTGGCGCGGCTGCGGCGGCTGCTCCGGCTGGAGGATATTGTCCTGACCCGTCGCCTGTCGGACATGACCGTGGCCGCCGCCCCGCTGGACAACTGGTGTGGCGAGACGCTTCAGGCCCCCTATCGCCGCCTGTTGCGCTGGCAGGCGGCCCGGGGGCGCAAGGGGGCGGCCAACGCGGCGGAAGATGCGTTTTTCCGGACCTTTCCCAACCCGGTGGGGGATGACGCGACCTTCATCATCCACCTGCTGCGGCAATGGGATACGGACCTGCGGTGGGAGACGACCATCGCCAACCGCAACCCGCAAAAGGTGGAAAGCCTGCTGTTCCACCCCCAGACCCTGCCGGGCTTCAATGACAGTGGCGCGCATCTGGCCAATATGGGCTTTTACGATGGCAACCTGCGCCTGCTGAAAATGGCCCAGCGCGGCGGGACGGCACGGGTGGCCGCCGGGGTCCACCGGCTGACGGGCCTGCCCGCCGCGTTCTTCAACATCAATGCGGGCGTGCTCCGTCCCGGCGCGCGGGCGGATCTGTGCGTGATCGACCCCGATGCGCTGCGCCGGTGGGAGCCGGAAAGCACCTATGAGTTCATATACCGCGCCCAGTTCGGCTGCCGCCAGGTTGTCAACCGCCCTGCTGGCGTGGTGCGTGAGGTCATGATCGCGGGTCGTGTGGCGTGGAAGGACGGGAACTACACCGCCAGTTACGGGCAGGTTCCCTTTGGCCGCGTGCTCAGGGCAAAGGACCACCCCGATGAACACGCTGGCGATGGACGCGCCCATGCAGGGCACGCCACGGCAGGCTGAACGCCCCCGCCCGCAGGCCCGGCGTTCACGTTAAGGCAACACCCGCCTGCATAGATTTGATGGCCCCCGTGGCCGGTCGTGCATGATATGGGTGGCCGCCTGCCGGGGTTGGTTACGTGGAGCGTGATATCTTTTGTCGTGTCGGTTGCAAGCTGGGTTCGTGGCTTCCCTGTCCATCCTGTATCCGTGCGGTATGGCCCATGCGCAGGCGGTGCCCACCATCACCCTGCCCGGCATTACCATAAAGCCCTACGCCACCGACCAGCTTGACGTGGGCGGCTTTGCAAACGCATCCCCCGCCCGCCCCGGCACCGGCGCGCGTGGGGCGCGCATGCGCAACGGCGTGCGCATGAACATCCACAAACAGGTGGAAATAGGCGCGATATGGGATTTCGGCCCCGCACCGGGGGGCCAGATGCGCCTGTTCGAGGGGCAGGTCTCCTATGTCGGGCTGAAGCATTTCGTGTTTACCGCCGGTATCTTCAAACCCAGCTTCGGCCTTGAATCCATGCAGGCGCAGGGGGATACCGTTTTTATCGAACGCTCCAGCATATCCACCATTACCCGCAACCTCGCCACCGGCATCGAGCGCCAGGCCGTGCAGGCCGAGACGTATGGCAGGCGCTACCATTTCGCCATATCCGCCACGGCGGGCACCGCAGGCCCCGGCGAGAACGGGAACCAGCGCGGCATGGCCTTCCGCCTTGTGGGCCTGCCGGTCAGGACCGGCGCGCTGCTGGTGCATCTGGGCCTGTCGGGCGAATGGGTGTTCCGCCCGGCCTCGGCAGGCAATGCCAGCCCGGCCCTGACCCTGTCCGACGTGCCGGAAATGAATACGGGCACCGACGCGAAATACCTCAATACCGGCAGGATCGCGGCGGGCAGCGCTGGCGCGCTGGGGCTGGAGGCGGCAGTGGCGTGGCGCAGGCTGTTTTTTCAGGGCGAGGCATATGACATCGTGGTCAATGGCCGCGCGGGGCAGGCAGACAGCCGGCGGCTGGATTTTCACGGCTGGTACGGCCAGCTTGCCTATACGGTCAATGGCCGGGGTCGACAGTGGAAGGGCCGCACGGCGTCGTTTTCCTCCCCTACCTGTGACCGCAGGCAGACCATGCTGTGCAACGGCTATGGCGTGCTGGAGGTCGCGGCCCGCTATTCGCAGGCCGACCTGCGGTCAGGCCCCGTTCAGGGCGGCAACCAGCAGATCGGCGCGCTGGGCGTGAACTGGTGGCCCACCGATATCATCCGCATGTCGGTGCAGTATGAATACGGGCAGGTCCATGGCGGCAGGGAGCCGGAGCATTTTCACGGCATCATGTCGCTGTTCCAGGTCAAGTTCTGATGCGGCCCTACCGGTAGCCGCCGCCACCCTCCATGGCGGGGCCGCGCATCTGGCCCGGTCCACCGTAATTGCGGCCATAGCCGCCGCGCTGGTAGCCATCGGACGGGCCGCCGCGATGGTGGTGATGCCCGCCGTAACAGGCGGTGAGCGACAGCGCGATGGCCATCGTACACAGCGCGCGGATGGTAATGTTCATATGGACCTCCTGTTTTCCCGGATGTGAACGCCGGGGCGCGGCAAAGGTTTGGGCGCGGCGTGGCCGGTCATTTTTCCGTATCGGGCGTGTCGGGCGTTGTGGGCCCATCCTCACGCTGCGTGGCGAAGGTGCTGACGGCGCGGCAGCCCTCGGGCGCGTTTTCACGCAGGAAATTGGCGAATTCGGCAAAGGCCGGGCCGCGCGGGTCGGTTGCGCGCCAGACAAGGCCGATGGTCCGGTTCGCCCCCGCTATGGGGGTGAGCGAGATCAGGTCTGCCCATTCGCTGCGGTTGCGCAGCGCCAGGCGGGGAATGAGCGAATACCCCTCCCCCGCGCCGATCATGTGCCACAGCATTTCCAGGCTTGCGGCCAGGCGCTGCTGTTCGCGCTGTATGGGCATGCCGCACAGCGCCAGTGCCTGGTCACGCAGGCAGTGCCCATCTTCCAGCAGCAGCAGGTCCGGCCCCTGCAGGTCGCCCATCAGCAGTGCCGGGCGTTCGGCCAGCGGGTGGTCGGCGGGAAAGGCGGCGAGGAACGGTTCCTCGAACAGTGGCGCGCAGTGGAAGTTGTCCCCCTTGACCGGCAGCACCGCGAATACAAGGTCAAGCTCGTCATGGCGCAGCGCGCGCAGCATGATGTTGGTCAGGCTGTCGGTCAGTTGCAGGCGCAGTTGCGGGTAGGCGCGCCGCAGCAGCGGCAGCAGGGTGGGCACGTAATACGGGCCAAGCGTGGCGATCAGGCCAATGCGCAGCAGCCCCTCCAGCGGGCCGGTCTGCACGCGCGCGGCCTCGATCATGGCGCGGGCGGCGGTCAGCACGTCGCGGCCCATGGCGATCAGGCGCGCGCCTTCCGGTGTCAGGGTGACGCGGCGGCGCGAACGTTCAAACAGCACGACCCCCAGCAGTGTCTCGAGCTTGCGCACCTGTTCCGACAGCCCGCCCTGGCTTACGCCGCAGCGTTCCGCCGCGCGGGAAAAATTGCGCAGGTCATCCACCGCCACCACATATTCGATGTCGCGCAGCGACAGGCCGGAAAGGGGAATATAGGTCATGGATATAGATAGGACCGATTTTGAACGATTTGTAAAACGGTTTTCCCGATAACAGCCATTGACAGAAACTGTTTCCCCGCATTTCGTGTTCGTGGGACAAGATGCCCGTTAACACCTGAAGCGAAAGCAAGGAGCATACCAAATGGCACGCATCAATTCGTCACTGAAGCCCTTCGAGGCCGATGCCTTCCATAACGGCAAGTTCATCAAGGTGACCGACGCCGATGTGAAGGGCAAGTGGGCGGTGTTCTTCTTCTATCCGGCCGACTTCACGTTCGTCTGCCCGACGGAACTTGAAGACCTCGCTGACAACTACGCCACGTTCCAGAAGCTTGGCGTGGAAATCTACTCGGTCTCGACCGACAAGCATTTCACCCACAAGGCATGGCACGACACCTCGCCGGCCATCAGCAAGATCAAGTACGTCATGGTGGGTGACCCGACCGGCCAGATCGCACGCAACTTTGATGTGCTGATCGAGGAAGCTGGCCTGGCCGACCGTGGCACCTTCCTGATCGACCCGGAAGGCAAGATCCAGTACATCGAGATCACGGCCGGTGGCGTTGGCCGCAGCGCTGCTGAACTGCTCGATAAAATCCAGGCCGCGCAGTATGTCGCCACCCACCCGGGTGAAGTCTGCCCCGCGAAGTGGAAGGAAGGCGGTGAAACGCTGACCCCGTCGCTCGATCTCGTCGGCAAGATCTGATCAGTGCGGTTGCGGTCCGGCCCTTCGGGGCCGGGCCATCCGGACCATCTTTTCGGAAAAAGCGGAGTTAACTCCCATGTTGCAAGACACCATCAAAACGCAGCTCAAGGCTTATCTGGCTGGCCTGGCGCACCCTATCGTGCTTGAGGCATCGCTTGATGACAGCCCGAAATCGCGCGAGATGCATGAACTGCTGCACGAGGTCGCCGCCCTTTCCGACAAGGTGCAGGTTTCCGAGCAGGGCACGGCCACGCGCCGCCCCTCCTTCGTGATCCGGCGTGAAAACGCCAGGGGGGGCGTGACCTTCGCCGCCATCCCGATGGGGCATGAGTTCACCTCCTTCGTGCTGGCGCTGCTGCAGGTGGGCGGCCATGCGCCCAAACTGTCCGATGAGACGGTGGCCCAGATCAGGGCGCTGCCGGGGCAGTACAATTTCGAGACCTATGTCTCGCTGTCATGCCAGAACTGCCCCGATGTGGTGCAGGCGCTCAACGCCATGAGCGTCATCAACCCCAACATCCACAACGTCACCATAGATGGTGCGCTGTTTCAGGATGAGGTGACGCAGAAGAACATCATGTCCGTGCCGCAGGTGTACCTGAACGGGGAACCGTTCGAGACCGGGCGCACCGACATCGAGCAGATACTGGCAAAGCTGGACGCGGACGCCCCCACGCGCGCCGCCGAGAAGCTGAAGGACATCGCCCCGTTCGACGTGCTCATCATCGGCGGTGGCCCCGCCGGGGCTTCGGCCGCGGTCTATGCCGCGCGCAAGGGGCTGCGCACGGGGCTGGTGGCCGAACGCTTCGGCGGGCAGGTGATGGATACCGAAGGCATCGAGAACTTCATCTCGGTCAAGGAAACCGACGGCCCGAAGCTGGGTGCCGCGCTGGAAGCGCATGTGCGCCAGTATGATGTGGACATCATCACCTCCCAGCGTGCGAAGGAACTGTTCCCCGCCGCGCGGCCCGGCGGGCTGCATGGGGTCGCGCTGGAAAGCGGGGCGATCCTGCACGGGCGCACGGTCATACTGGCCACCGGCGCGCACTGGCGGCACCTGGGCGTGCCGGGCGAGGAGGAATACCGCAACAAGGGCGTGGCCTACTGCCCGCATTGCGATGGTCCCTTCTACAAGGGCAAGCGGGTTGCCGTGGCCGGTGGCGGCAATAGCGGCGTGGAAGCCGCGATCGACCTGGCGGGTATTGTCGCGCATGTGACCCTGCTCCAGCGCGGTTCGCACCTGAAGGCGGACAAGGTGCTGCAGGACAAGCTGTACAGCCTGCCCAACGTGACCGTGCTGACCGAGGCCCTGACCACCCGCATCGAGGGCAACGGCAAGAACGTGACCGGCCTGACCTATCGTGGCGGGGACGGCGCGGACCATCATGTCGATCTGGAAGGGGTGTTCGTGCAGATCGGCCTGCTGCCCAACACGGGCTGGCTGAAGGGCGCGCTCAAGCTCACTGATTTTGGCGAGATCGTGGTGGACAGCCACGGTGCCACATCGGTGCCCGGCGTGTTTGCCGCCGGTGACGCCACCACCACGCCCTACAAGCAGATCGTGATCGCCATTGGCGGCGGGGCGACTGCGGCGCTGGCGGCGTTTGACTACCTCATTCGCGTGCCCGCGACCGAGGACAAGCTCGTGGCGGCATGAGCCACCGGCGGGGCGGGTTTCTGACCGCCCTGCCCGTCCCGTCTGGACCGGAACGGCGTGGGGTTTTCCCCGCGCCGTTTTTTTATGCCCCCACGCCCATCAGGAATGATGTGGTGCGGCCGTATCCACCGGTGTCACGCTGGCATGGTCCTGCCCTGCTGGCGTGGCGGGGGGCCGGGCGGGTGCCGTCATGGCGGTGGGTGATGGCAGCCACCCGCCCGCGAACCCCGCGCGTTCCAGCCCGGCGCGGATATAGGGGTTGCGCTTCATCACGTTCCAGACCAGCCCGCTGCGCCAGTTCTCGATCATGAGCAGGATCGGCCCCTGGTCTATGCCGAGATATTCATGGTCGGTCCAGAAGGACTGGCCATTGCGGAAGCTGGGGTTGAACGCATCGACAAAGCCGTACTGGCCGTAAATCTGCGTGCCGTACCGCGCCTTCATGTTGCGTAGCGTGGGCAGCACGATTTCGGGGGCGAAGGCGATGGAACCGGCAGCGGCGGTGGGGGCGATGGTGCCGTCATCCTGCGTGTAGTCCCGTCCCGCGCCACGGGCGGAATAGGACAGGAAGTGCCGGGTCTGGCCATCCATCTCGCGCGTGACATCACCGGGGCCGTCACAGGCGGTCAGGCCCCACATGGTGGCGCCATAGTCATGCCACCGGCCCGGATTGGCTATGGCATAGGCCTGCTGGGCATAGACGGCGCGGCGGCTGTTTTCAAAATAATCTATCTGCCGGGCATGGGCCCACGCATCCTGCACGCCACGGAAGTCGATCCACGCATGGCTGTACTGGTGGCCGAACAGCGGCGCGAAGTTGAGGAAGGTCTGGCCATAATAATCCCCCCAGCGCTGGTTGTTGGTGGCAAGCCATGCCTGCCACGAAACCGGGGCCAGCGGGTGGGAGGGTGAGCCAAGCCCGAGGATGTAGGCCATCATCCCCTCGCTGTAGCCTTCCCAGTAACTGGGAATGAACTGGTGTTCGGGGGTCCAGCCCATGCTCAGCCGGTTGTCGGGGCGGGTGATCCACTGCCAGTTGACGCGCCTGTACAACTGGTCGGCCAGGTCGCGTATCTCGCGCTCCTGCGCGGTGTCACGATCATAAAAGGACTGGGAGAACAGCACGCCCTGCATGAGCAGCGCGGTGTCGATGCTGGACAGTTCGATATCACGGCTGAAGCGCAGGCCCGTGCCGCGATCGAGGAAGTGGTAATACAGCCCCTGATACCCCGCTGCCCCGGTGGGCGTGTCGTTCTGCGGGCTGTGCATGAGGTAACGCAGCGTGGCGAGGGTGCGGGTGGCGGCCTGTTCGCGCGTGATGTAGCCGCGTGTCGCGCCAATGCCATAGGCTGTGAGGCCAAAACCGATGGAGGCGACGCTGCTCAATGTCTGGGCCGAGGGGTAGCGGTCTGGCACCAGCCCGGTTTTCGGGTCCGCCGCATCCCAGAACCACTGGAAGGTGCGGTGTTCAAGGTCATCGACCAGCATGGAGTCTGCGGGCGTGACGCTGGTGGCGGGACTGGCCGTGGCGGTGTCCGTGCCCCGTGCATGGGCGCCGGGGGCAAGGGATGCGCCACACAGGGCCATTGATACGAATGCGGCCGCGTATCGCCCCGTTTTTCGAGGGTGCAAAGCTCAGACTCCCGCCGTTGCGCTTGGCCTTTATGAATTCAGATCACGGCGGATTGCAATACGTATCGTAATGGTTCGCGGCGGAAGTTGCATTGTGAAATATAACGAATGATGTCCGCCCGGCATGGGCGCACCGGCCGTATCGCACGCAGGTTGTGGAAAAGGCTGGCCTGCAACCCTGCCCCTGCCTGCGGCGTTATACGCAGCGGAACCATTTCACTTTAGCCCTAACCCGCCCTGCGGGCATGAATCAGGACCGCCCATGAAAACCAGATCCCTCACGGCCGCCCTCATGGCCACAGTGCTGTGCATTACGACCCCGGTTCTTGCGCAGCCCTTTGGCCAGCAGGGACCGCAGGGCGCGGGCCGCCCCGGTTCCGGCCCCGGCCCTGATGCTGGCCCGGGCCGTGGCGGGCCGGGCGGCGGACCCGGCGGATCGGTTGGGCCGGGTGGTCCGGGCGGCCAGCAGGGCATGAACCGGGGCATGGCCCAGCACAGGAATGGCCCGCCGTCCCGTGGCCGTGGTGGTGATGGCGGCTATGACCATGTTGACATGAACCGCGTCTGGCGGCGTGGGGATCGTTATGACGGTCCGCGCAACAACCGCTGGGTTGTCAGGGACTGGCAGAATTACCGTGGCCTGTCCGCCCCGCCGCCCGGTTATGAATGGATGCGCTACGGCAACCAGTACCTGCTTACGGCCCTGACTACCGGCGTGATTGCGGGTGTTGTCAGCGCGGCGATGGCGCCCCCGATGCGCTGAGGGGGCGGTCTCCAGCCCGCCCGCGCCGGAGCGGGCGGGTGGATGGCGGGTATGGTCATTGCAAATGCTGATAAGATTCCCCTGTGCAAACTAATATAGCCTATTGCATATTTCGGATGGATACGATTGGGTAATGGCATGAGCCACGAACCCCTCCCTCCCCTTGCCCCGTCCGCGCCCAAAC
>NZ_QUWV01000097.1 GCF_003403295.1 Komagataeibacter melaceti
AGGGTGGGCCGTGGGGGCGCTGGTCCCGACCGATCTGGTGGGGTGCCGGGCGTGGTCACGGTCAGGTGCGGCATATCCCGGGCGGGTGATCCCCGTTGTCAGCAGCAGCGAGAAGGCGAGGGAGCAGTGGGCAACCAGGCGTCTGTCCGATGAAGTCCACCGCAATCCCTGCTGTCCGTCCGGTATGGTGCGCATCGCATTCCCCGATTAAACGAATCAATGTGTTGTATGTTAATATCACTACACACAGTCGTTCATATGTTTTTACAAGAGTCAATATGACATTATAAATCGTTTAAATATCGTGCCGGTTCCGTTGAAAAATGGCGGATTCGTTGAGCAGAAAATCAAGGGATGATGCTCTGCCACGTAACAACCATATAGAATCGTATAAAAAACATTGAACAAATATGAATCGTGTGTAACGGTTCCACCATAGAAGTTCGTGATAGAGTCTCCATAAACCACAGCGGGTGATCGTATGTTTGAGACATTCCAGCCTTCAGCCATTCGTGCCCATGCCCTGACGGCGGATGCGGTGTCCGCTTTCCTGCCCATGCGTAGCCGCCTGCCACGATGGCGGGATATTTCGCGTTACGTGTCGCCGCTTGCGCTGGTGGCGCTGTGGCAGGTCAGTTGTTCCGTGGGCCTTGTCTCGACGCGCCTTGTCGCCTCACCAGCCCAGATTGCCGTGACGGCATGGTCGCTGCTGCGTGATGGCACGCTGGAGGCCAATCTCGGCATTTCACTGCTGCGTGCGGCACTGGGGCTGTCAATCGCGCTGCTGGCGGGGGTGGGCCTTGCCCTGGTTTCAGGGCTGTCGCGTATGGGCGAGGATATTGTCGATGCGCCGCTACAGATCATGCGCACCCTGCCGGTGCTGGCGCTGGTGCCGCTGTTCATTCTCTGGTTCGGGATAGGGGAGACGCCAAAGGTGCTTCTGGTCGCGCTTGGCGCAACCTTTCCTGTCTATCTCAACCTTCACAAGGGCATCCGCACGGTCGATCCGAAACTGCTGGAAATGGCGCGGACGCTGGGGCTTTCGCACGGGCAGACGGTGCGCGATGTAATCCTGCCCGCCGCTCTGCCTGACCTGTTGGTTGGCGTGCGCTACGCCGTGGGGGTTGCGTGGCTGATGCTTGTCGTGGCCGAACAGATCAACGCGGAAAGCGGCATCGGGCACATGATGATGGACGCGGAAGATTTTTTGCGGACGGACATCATCCTCGTGGGGCTGATGGTGTACGGCCTGCTTGGCCTGCTGTCGGATAATCTGGTCCGCGGGCTGGAGGCATGGCTGCTGGTCTGGCGCCCGCTTTCGCCGCGCCGGGGAGATGGCGCATGAATACGTTCCTGTCCCCACAGCAGATAGCGCTCGAACCGGTGGCCGGACCCGCCGCTGCCGCCGTGATGGTCAGTGGCCTGACCCGCCGTTTCGCCAGCGGTCCGGCGGTACTGGACGGGCTGGACCTGCACATTGCACCGGGCGAGTTCGTGGCCCTGCTGGGCCGCAGCGGGTCGGGCAAATCAACGCTGCTGCGCACGCTGTCGGGGCTTGACCCGGTAACGGCCGGGTCGGTCCGCCGCCCGGACAATATGGCGGTCGTGTTTCAGGAAAGTCGGCTGCTGCCGTGGCGGCGTGTCTGGCAGAATGTCGTTCTGGGCCAGAAAAAGGATGAGGCCAGCCGCGCCCGGGCCGAAGCCGTGCTGGTGGAGGTCGGGCTGGGCCATCGCACCGATGCATGGCCACTGACCCTGTCTGGCGGTGAGGCCCAGCGCGCCGCACTGGCAAGGGCGCTGGTGCGCGAGCCGGATTTCCTGATGCTGGACGAACCGTTCGCGGCACTGGACGCACTGAGCCGGTTGCAGATGCAGCGTCTTGTCGCGGCACTGTGGCAGCGCCATCGCTGCGCCGTCCTGCTGGTCACCCATGATGTGGATGAGGCGATCCTGCTGGCGGACCGGGCCGTGGTGCTCGAAGCCGGGCGCATCCGCACGGATATTGCCATACCGCTGGACCGCCCCCGTCGGCACACCGACCCCAGGTTTGAACGCTTCCGCCAGACATTGCTGGATGCGCTGGGTGTTCACGATGACTGACAGACCGGACAGGTCAGGCGCGCAGGCCCGGTTATTGGAAGGGAGACAGGATTTGTTGTTGTCGAGACGTCATGCCATTGCCGCGCTGGCGGCCCAGGGGGTCATGGCCGCTGTCCCGTGGCGCGCACATGGCGCGACCCGGACCATCCGGGTCGGTTATCAGAAATACGGCACGCTCATCTTGCTGAAAGCACGGGGCTTCCTTGAAGAAGCGCTGCGTCCCGCCGGGATCGGGGTGGAATGGGCCCAGTTTCCCGCCGGGCCGCCACTGTTGCAGGCGCTGGTGGCCGGGGCGCTGGATTTCGGGCAGACGGGTGACCTGCCGCCTGTCTTCGTTCAGGCGGCATCGCCCGATGCGCTGGTCTATGCCGGGCATGAAGCACGATGCGGCGCGAGTGAGGCGATCATCGTTCCTGCCACCAGTACCATCCGCACGGTTGCCGACCTGAAAGGCAGGCGCGTTGCGGTGACGCGGGGGGCGGATGCCCACTGGCTGCTGATCGCGTCACTCCGCAAACATGGCCTGAGCCTTGCTGATGTCACGGTCTCCTACCTTCTGCCCGCAGCAGCGCGTCCCGCGTTTGAAACGGGGCAGATTGATGCATGGGCGATCTGGGACCCGTACCTGTCCGGCGCAAACGCTAATACAAGGACGATTGCCACCGGCGACGATGTGGACGGGGGTACGGCATTCTACCTTGCCCGCCGGGGCTTCTGGGCGGAAAGCCCCGATCTGGTCCGCGCCGTTCTTGCCGCGGTGGCAAAATGCGATGACTGGGCTGCCAGCAACAGGGATGAAGTCGTTGCCCTGCTGGCGCACAGCACCGGGCTGGCGCCGGATGTGGTCGCCCGATCGCTTGCGAAGCTGCGGTACGGACTCCTGCCGATGACGCCCGATGTGATTGCAGGCCAGCAGAGGATTGCCGAAGGCTTTCACGCAGCGGGTCTGCTACCCGCAGTGCCGGACGTGGCCGCCGCGGCACCGCATATAATGTGATGGAAAGGTAAGACGGTGTGGATATGCCCCAAGTAAACACGACCACAAAGTGTTGTTTATCACAATTATGAAATAAACGATAAAGTAACTTATAAATATTTTACGATAAATATAAATGATATTGACTTAATGTAAAATATAATAAGAAAATAAAACAGAACTATAATTAACCGTTAAATGTAAAACGTTCCCGCCCACCAGATGAATCGAACCCCGATAGTGGTGTTCCGGAACGCCAGATGATTTCGTGATGCTGATGGCCCGGGACGTGTGCTTCCCATGGCCCGCCCGCATTGCCCAGACCATTCCGCCGTCACGCGGTGCCGCGTGATGGTTCCAGACAATATCCAGTTTCATGAGGGTTGTATGATGGTTCAGGCTCCTGAAAAGATAAATGTCCTGTGGTTCCTGCCCACACATGGTGAAACACGCTACCTCGGCTCGGCTGAAGGTGGCCGTTCGGTCGATCTGGCCTATCTGCAACAGGTTGCCCGCGCGGCGGACAGTCTGGGCTTTTATGGCGTGCTGATCCCCACCGGCCGCAGTTGCGAGGATTCATGGGTGGTTGCCTCGGCCCTCGTGCCCACGACCGAGCGGCTGAAGTTCCTGATCGCCCTGCGTCCCGGCCTGCTGTCTCCCACCCTTGCCGCGCGGATGACGGCAACGCTGGATCGCCTGTCACAGGGGCGGCTGCTGATCAATATCGTTACCGGCGGCGACCCGAAAGAAAACGCGGGCGACGGCGTTTTTCTTGATCACGCGCAACGCTATGCCGTTACGGATGAGTTCCTTGATATCTATTCACGGCTGATGCGTGGCGAGACGGTGACGCATCACGGCCCGCATTTCCATATCGAGGACGGGCACCTGCTCTTTCCGCCCCACCAGAAGAATGGCCCGCCACTCTATTTTGGCGGTTCGTCCGATGAGGGCATCCGCGTCGCCGCGAAGCGGGTCGATAAATATCTGACATGGGGCGAGCCGCCCGCGCAGGTGCGTGAAAAGATCGCCCGCGTCCGCGCAGCGGCGGAAAAGGAGGGGCGGGAAGTCAGTTTCGGCATCCGGCTGCACGTCATCGTCCGAGAAACCACCGAGGAGGCATGGGCTGCGGCGGACAGGCTGATTTCGCGGCTGGATGACGCGGCCATTGCGAAAGCGCAGGCCATCTTCTCACGGCTCAGTTCGGTGGGGCAGCAGCGTATGGCGGCCCTGCACGGCGGGCGGCGCGACCGGCTGGAAGTCAGCCCCAACCTGTGGGCAGGCGTGGGGCTGGTGCGCGGCGGGGCTGGCACGGCGCTGGTGGGGGACCCGGCAACGGTGGCCGAGCGGATTGATGAATACCGCCAGGCCGGTTGCGACAGCTTCATCTTTTCGGGCTATCCACATCTGGAGGAAGCATGGCGTTTTGGTGAACTGGTCCTGCCCCTGCTGCCCACGGCGCATGCCACGCGCCCGGCGGCCAGTGTGAACAATACAGGCCCGTTTGGGGAAAGCATCGCCAACACCATTCCGCCCCTGCAGGCGGCGTCCTGACGCGCGTGGCGCTGCCCCCGATGATGTGCATGCATCGCTGCCCCGCGTTCCACCGCCTGTAAACGACCCTGTCGTTGCCCCACATTACAGGAAGGAAATGCATCCCGAACCGGACCGCATCGCCCTGACTGACTGGATTGAACACGAAGCAGGCACGATGCGCGGGATTGCGGGGCAGGCATGGCGTAACCCGGTAACGTCACGCCTGCCTGATAAAGTCCTCGACTGGAAGCAAGGAAGAAGATCATGACCACACATCACGAACCGCCCACCGCAGCGCTCGAGCATCGCCTGAAAGAGGTGGAACGCGATCTGGCGCGTGCGGAGAAGGAAAATCCGGAGCACGTCCACGCCCTGAACGAAGAGAAGAAAAAGCTCGAAGCCCAGCTTGCCGGGCGCTGACAGGTGCTGCTGCCGTAACAGCGGCAGCCTATGGTAGTGGAGCGCCGCCAGCCTCCGGTTCACCGGCCCATCGGAAGATGGAGGCCGGATGACCGGGCTGGCGGTGCATCATATACCCAGTGTCAGGGAGGGGCCGCGACTGCGTGAACAGCATAGGGCTATGCTGCTCCCCTGTTCATCTTCCGTCAGGACCATGTCCCGGTGGTCCCCTTCACCAGACAGCAGCGGCACGACACAGGCGCCGCACATACCCTGCTCACACGACAGGGGTACATCCACCCCCGCCGCAAGCAGGGCGGATGCGATGCTCTGCCCCGAGGGTACGGTCACGGTCATTCCCGACTGCGCCAGAATGACCTCGAACGGACGGTCAGACATGGCGTGTGATGTTTCTGCAGAGCGGAAATATTCGGTGTGGATCTGGTCAGCCTGCCAGCCCGTGGCGACAGCGTGGGAAAAAACGGCGTTCATGAAGCCGTCCGGCCCACACAGCATGATGGCCGTATCGGCGGCAGGGTTGTCCAGCGCATCTGGATACCCGTTCTTCAGGCTCCGGCAGAATCGGACATGCGCCCCATACGGGCTTTGACGCAGCATATTCCCAAATGGCGCCTGCTCTGGCACGCGGGTGTAGTAATAAAGCTGCCAGTCAGCGCCGTCGCGTTGCAACCGGGTCATCATGGATAGCAGCGGGGTTATGCCAATCCCGCCTGCCACAAGAATGTAGCGCTGTGCCCGGGGTAGGGGGAACGCATTGCGCGGGTGGGATATCTGCAGTTCCATGCCCTGCCGGACCTGGGTGCATAATGATTCCGAGCCACCACGGGAATCAGCTTCGCGCTTGATGCACAGTTCATAGGCCCCGGGACCATCGGCCAGACCGCACAGGGAATACTGGCGGATCAGGCCCGAAGGCGTCATGACATCAATATGCGCGCCGGGTTCATGGGCGGGCAGGGCATCATCACCGGGGCGCGCGGCCAGACGCAGGCGCACGCACCCGGCCCCTTCGGGTGCGATCTCCTCGACAATGACAGGAAACAGGGAAGACATGGGCCGGGTCCCTTCAGGCCGTGAAGAACTGGCTCAGCCCCAGCGTGCGCAGGGCGCGGCGATAGGCGATCGAGCTACGGTCCGCCATCACGTGGGCTTCAAGCGTCGGGTCCAGCGGCAGGTTTTCCGGCTTCTGGGCTTCCACCAGCGCACGGTCTTCCTCAAACACCCGCAGGTTGAAGTCGTACACGTCCTGCAGCGGCAGGTCCTTGTCGAAATTGCGGCACATGGGTGCGAACATGCGCGTCTGGCGGGCCGAGACGGGGGATGCCGCGTTCATGATGACAAGCCGCCCGTTATCGGGGAAATGGATTTCCAACGTCGCGGTAAAGGGCACATGCACCCGGAAATGCCGCAGCCATTCAAAGCCCGGCCGACCCCGGTCGGTGCGGCCAATGGGGTAATTGCCGACGTTGCTGCGATATTCCGCCTCGAACCCGTCCGGTGTGACGCGGGTCTTATACGGCGGCACGACAGGATTTTCAGGGTCGGCAAAGGTATCGGTATGGACGAAGGCGAAGTGGGCCACGTCAATGAACCCTTCGACCTGCCGCCCGGCAAAGCCGCCAATATCAATCCACGGGCAGTTGATTTGCTGGAAGGACGGGTCATCCCAGTGCGGCATGGGGGGGATGTCGATTTTGTCCTCCACCGGCCGCAGGCAGGTCCAGATCAGGCCGTAGCGTTCCACCGCCGGATAGGTGCGCAGGTTGAGCTTTGATGGAATGGCGCTGTCCGGATGGGCGGGAACCCGGACACATTTGCCATGCCCGCCAAAGCGGAACCCGTGATACGGGCAGGCGATGGTCTGCCCGTCACCCTTGCCCATGCTGAGCGGCACGCCACGGTGGGGGCACAGGTCATCGGCCACGACAATGCTGTCTCCCGCCCGATAGACCACCAGCGGGGCATCCAGCAGGGTCACGCCCAGCGGCTGTTCACCCAGTTCGCGCACCAGGGCCACGGGGTACCAGTGGCGGGCCAGGATGGTCCAGTCATCCACATCAAACGTCATGTTGCGGGGCAGGCCGTGGGGCTCGGCAGGGCGGATGCTGGTGGCGGTGGTCATGACTGCTTCTCCTGAACAGGGCCGGTGCTTTCCGGCGGCTTTCAGAAAGATCATTTCACACGCAATCTGATCTCGGATATATCATAATTGATGGTTTTCCATTCTCAAAATAAGAACGCATGCAGCCCTTTTCCCGCTTCCTGATCTATTTCCTGGCGGTCGCCCGCCATTCTTCCATCCGCAAGGCGGCCGAGGACCTGCATATTGCGGGTTCAGCCATCAACCGGCACATCCTGCTGGGTGAAAAACAGCTCCAGACCCCGCTGTTCGAGCGCCTGCCCACCGGCATGCGCCTGACGGCGGCGGGGGAACTGCTGTATGGATGCGCGCGGCGCTGGGTTAAGGACCTTGATGACCTGAACCGCCAGATTGATGACCTGAAGGGCATACGCCGGGGGCAGGTTGACCTGCTCGCACCCGAGGCCCTGTCACGCGCCTTCCTGCCTGAACTGGTCAGGCGCATGAAGGAAAGCCACCCCGGCGTGGTGCTGAACATGAACATACGCGACACCCGGCGGATTCATGAGGCCCTGCTTTCTGGTGAAGGGGACCTTGCCCTTGTGCTGGACCCGGAGGAGTTGCGTGACCTGGTAGTGATCCGGCGCATGTCCTTCCCGCTTGGTTTTGTCTGCCGTCCTGACCATCCGCTGGCGCAGCATACCGCCATCCGGCTGACGCAATGCGCGGACTATCCCATGGTCGTGCCGGAACAGCCGCTGGCGCTTTCATCCGTCTTTGCGCGGCTTATGGATGCCGGGCGCATCGACCCCCGCATTTCGGCACGGGCGAACAATGTCCAGATGATCATCTCCCTCGTGGCGGCGGGCATTGGTATCGGTTTTCTGAGCTATCTGGATGTGATGTCCGAAGTGATGCGGGGGGATATGGCCTTTGTGCCGCTTGTGGGCGCCCACGTGCCGCACCTTACGCTGGCGCTGGTGCATGACCGCACGCGCCAGCTTTCACGCACCACGCATCTGGTCGGGAACATGATTGATGAAATCATGTCCCGGCACGTTGCCTGATACGGATGCCGCAGAACTGGTGGTGGCAGTATTCGGTCCTGTCCGAACGGAGGGGCGTGAATATCCGTTCCCCCAATAAAAACCCCCGTCTGCAACGTCAGTCGCAGGCGGGGAGCACATCCGGGGATCATGAAGACGGGTAACGGAAGGGGCCCGTCATCATGATCCATATGTATTTATTTACGCCGGTGCGTGGATGAGCTTTTTGTTGATGAATTCTTCTATGCCCAGTGAAGACAGTTCACGGCCATAGCCCGAATTCTTCACGCCACCAAACGGCAGGCCGGGTGCGGTCCATGTGGAGCGGTTGATGAAGACCATGCCCGTTTCAATCTGGCTGGCCACCCGCCTGCCGCGCGCGATATCGGTCGTAATGACGGAGCCACCCAGGCCGTAGGGGGAGTCATTGGCCAGGTCGATGGCGGACTGTTCATCCGGCACGCGGAAGATCATGGCCACGGGGGCGAAAAATTCCTGATGGAAAGCCGGGTTGTCCCTGCTGATGTTATCAAGAATGGTCGCCTGCAGGAAATAACCGGGGCGATCAATGCGCTTGCCGCCCGTAACCACGCGCGCACCATGCGCCACAGCACTCTCGATCTGGCCAAGCACCAGCTTCAGCGCGCTTTCACTGCATAGCGGGCCGAGGGTCGTCTTTTCATCCATCGGGTCGCCCGGCACCAGCTTTTCAAGCTCCGCCTTGAAGCGGGCAGTAAAGGCATCGGCAATCTTTTCATGCACGATAAACCGCTTCGCGGCGACACAGCACTGCCCGGTATTGTTCATGCGGCCCCAGACCGCCCATTTTACCGCAACATCCAGATCCGCATCATCCAGCACGATAAAGGCATCGCTGCCGCCCAGTTCCATGGTGCTTTTCTTGAGCGCGCTCCCGGCTTCCGCCGCCACGGCCTTGCCCGCGCGCTCGCTGCCGGTCAGCGCCACGCCGCGCACACGCGGGTCAGCAACCACGGTGGCCGACTGTTCGTTGGTGATGAACACGTTTGAATACGTGCCTTCCGGCGCGCCTGCATTGGCCAGCAGTTCTTCAAACATGACCGCGCATTGCGGCACGCCGGGGGCATGCTTAACAATCAGGACATTGCCCGCCATAAGGTTCGGGCCAGCAACGCGGGCAAGCTGGTAATAAGGGAAATTCCACGGTTCGATGCAGAATATGATGCCAATGGGCTGGCTCAGGACCGTGGCCTTGCCGTCATCAACCTTCAGGTCGGTGGGGGCAAGAAATCTCTCGGCATTATCGGCGTAGTAGTCAAGAATATCGGCGCTCAGGTCAACTTCTGCCTGCGCTTCGCGGAACAGCTTGCCCATTTCCACTGTAATGGGGGTTGCGAATGCATCCCGGTTATGGCGCATGATTTCAGCGGCCTTGTGCAGGACGGCCCGGCGTTCGGCAAAACTTTTTTTGCGCCAGTTGTTTTTATAGGTGTTGTCCGCCGTTTCAATAATACTGGCAAGCTGCGCATCCGAATGCAGGTCAAATGTCTTGAGCTTTTCTTCCGTGTACGGATTTATGGTCTGGTAAAGCATGGTGACTGTAACCTCCCGATATTTTCGGCTGAACACCCGCACACCCTGCGTCGGGGCCATGATCGGCCCGCCCGCCTCTATCTGCCGTAATGGTGTGTCAGGTTGTCCGCTGTATTTGTCTATATACGACCATATATAGTCATCCCTGTGTGACAAACCCTTTGCTGCTCAACATCGCGTGAAAATTCTTTTTTGCTACGGGGTGTTATGCGTTACGGGCAGGGCACGGTCGGGTGGACAAGAAGGACTGCTGCGGTCCTGTAATGGTCGCGCATGGTGCGGAATGCCGATGGGCCATGCCTTTGCCGGTGAAATTGGATTGCGGCTGCGGATAGCCTGCCGGCGTAGCGGGGCTTGCGGCAGGTCATGACCGGTTTGCGCCTGTCTTGCGCATTACGTACAATGGGCGTTATGGTGCTGACCCAGATATCAGGCGGGGAGGGGACATTGCCGGTGCGGTCAGGAGATCGGTATTGGCTTTTTCCTTATGCTGGCGCGGCCAGTCATTTACCCCGACCGTACAGGATGCGGCCGTCTGCCGGTTGCCCGGTCAGCCAGCCCGGCGTGTCTATCGAACTGGCGGGGGCAATATAATGGCCGTAGCCAGTCGGTGCCGTGACGATATACGGTTGCGCCCAGGCCCGAAGGGAGAAGGCCAGCAACGCCACCGGCCAGTTGTGTCAGCCCGTGTGCGTTTTTTGTATTTACGAACATTCACTTATATTTTAAATTATTAACCAATGTAAACTCCAGCTTTCATATATTATGATAACTTATCGCCTCGGTTATATATAAATATTAAGAATGGGATAAATAATCATGACTGTTAGCCAGATGCGTAAGAACATGTCGGAAAACGAAGGGTTCATCGCGGCCCTGGACCAGAGCGGTGGATCGACACCGGGTGCGCTCAGGCATTATGGCATACCCGACAGTGCCTACAGCACCGATGCGCAGATGTTTGCCCTGATGCATGAGATGCGGGTCAGGGTCATTACCGCTCCTGCCTTTACGGGCAAGAAGATCCTCGCGGCCATCCTGTTCGAGCAGACCATGAACGGACTGGTGAAGGATACGCCCGTCCCGACCTATCTGTGGAAGGAAAAGGGCGTTGTCCCGTTCCTGAAGGTGGACAAGGGGCTGGAAGCCGAGGCCGGGGGCGTGCAGTTGATGAAGCCCATCCCCAATCTGGACGCGCTGCTTGATCAGGCGATCGGAAAAGGTATTTACGGCACGAAGGCGCGCTCTGTCATCCGCCTGCCCGAGCCCGAGGGTGTCGCGGCAATCGTGAAGCAGCAGTTTGCCCTTGCGGAGCAGATCGCGCAGAAGGGGCTTGTGCCCATCCTTGAGCCGGAAGTCCTGATCAAGAGCCCGGACAAGGCCGGTGCGGAAGCCCTGCTGCATGATGAACTGCGCCGTGGTCTCGATGCCCTGCCGGGTGATTATCAGGTCATGCTCAAGGTCTCGATCCCGGAAAAGGCCGATCTTTACCTTGATCTCGTCAAGCACCCCCGGGTGCAGCGCGTTGTCGCCCTGTCGGGTGGTTACCCGCGTGATGAGGCCTGCCAGCGCCTGTCGGCCAATCATGGCATGATCGCCAGCTTCTCGCGCGCGCTGCTCGAAGACCTGCGCTACACCATGAGCGATGCGGAATTCGATGCGGCCCTTGCCAAGTCCATCGACCAGATTTTCAAGGCTTCAACCCAGAAGGCCTGAACCCGTGCCATTCCCCCTTCCACCAGCGGAAGGGGGGAGCGGAACAGGATGGTAGTAAAATAAAAACGGCTTCCGGGTATCTGGAAGCCGTTTTTATTTGCCCGGTGATTTAGAGACCGTTTGAAAAGCCATTTTACGGAACATCCTGTAATCATAAGGAAGTTTTTGGTGAAGCTTTTTGCAGAAAGCTTCAGGAAACGCCGCCTTTTTGAAAAAGGGCAGCACCCAAAAACTTTTATCGCTTTTTATCAATCAGTGATTTTCAAGCAGCCTCTCAGCGGGAGGGGCGAGGGGATGCCCCGGACGCACCTGGCAGGGCATGTGCCCCCAGATCACGCAGCGGCCAGCCTGCAAGCAGGTGCGATTCAATATCCTCCAGCGAGACGCCTTTTGTTTCCGGCACGTAAAACAGCGTGATGACGATGAACAGGGCGTTCATCCCGGCAAACAGCCAGAATGTATGGGCCTCTCCCAATGTATCGAGCACGCTCAGGAATGTATTGCTGACAGCCCAGTTCGTGGCCCAGTTGGTAAAGGTTGAGCATACAATCCCGAAATCACGGCCACGCAGGGGCTGGATTTCGGCGCATAACGTCCATACCAGCGGCCCCGCGCCAATGGCGAACCCCAGCACAAAAACCAGCAGCGACCCGACCATGGCAATCTGGGCTACGGTATCATGCCCGCCATATTCAACCAGCCCGCCAGCCAGCAGCATGCTGCCGGTCATGATGGCGCAGCTCAGCAGCAGCAGTGGCCGACGGCCCCAACGGTCAACCGTAACGATCGCGACGCATGTGGCAACAAGGTTGATCAGGCCGATCAGGGCCGTGGCCCAGCCTGCGGCGGAAACGCCGAAATTGGCGGCCTGAAACACCTTGGGCGCGTAATACATCAGCACATTGATGCCGGTAAGCTGCTGCATGATCTGTAGCACGATGCCCAGCCCAACCGAGCGCCGGAAGTTGGCGTTATGGCGGAAAAATGACAGCCCTTCGGACCGGCCCCGGGTCAGTTCGGTTGCGATGTCGGATATTTCCCGGTCCGCCTGCTGCGGGCTGGGGCGCAGGTAACGCATGACCTTGCGCGCGCGCAGCTTCTCGCCCCGCATCATGAGCCAGCGCGGGCTGTCAGGCAGGAACAGGCAACCGATAAGGAATACGGTGGCCGGCACCGTCATAAGCCCCAGCATCCACCGCCAGTGCGCGCCATGCGCCAGCATGCCATCGGTCACGTAGGACAGGAATATGCCGCCCGTCATCATTAACTGATAGCACGCGATCATGGAGCCACGCTGCGCCACGGCCGAGACTTCCGATATGTAAAGCGGTGCCGTGAAGGCCGCTATCCCCACCGCGAAACCAAGGAAAATCCGCCCGATAATCAGCAGCGCAACCGAAGGGGCCAGCGCGCTGATCAATGAGCCGACAAGGAAAAGGATGGAGGACCCCAGCAGCGCCCGCCTGCGGCCAAAGCGGAACGAGATTGTCCCGGCAATCAGTGACCCCACGGCCGCCGCCGCCATCATGGAGGAAACGATCCATTCCTGCGTGCGGGGCGATGCATTGAAATCGTTGCCAATAAAACGGAGCGCACCAGCAATGACGCCGGTATCCAGCCCGAACATGAGACCGGCAAGTGCTGCCAGGATACCAACAACAATGGCATGCCCCGGGGTGGAGACGCCCGTGGAAGTACTTCCGATGGTGGAGGTGGATTCAGTTGTGCGGTCATGGACAACCGGGTCAACTTCGGGCATTGGGCGGCACCTTCTTTTTTATTTATTGGAATATACGCGTCCTGTTGCACGGCTGCCGTGTACGGACACAAGTAATCCGGCCTGCGGTCAGGTGTGCTGAATGGTTACGGTCGCTGACAGGAGTGCATCAATGCATATATTCCCCCGCTGTGGGAAATATATATGCATCCGATTTCCAACATATTTCTGTGACAGAAATATTTAATAATTTTATATAAAATAGACGGGAAACCTAAAAATGGTGGCGATGAGGGGGGCCAGAACCCATCGTGTCTGCTAACAGCCTCATAATGGCGCGGAAAGGTGCCGCCTGAAATATGACATGTGCGGTCCGCATTGCAGGTATAAGTAACGGATTCGGCATTCAAGCAAGATATGGATATGGAATTGAATTCATCTCCATAATGTATTTTATATTCATATATATTCTATTTAATAATCCTAAAAATCTATTCGATTCTGTCTATTGGTTATTTTGTTCCGGCGTAATCTGCACATATTTTTGTGTACAGTTCCGGTATTTATCCCGGGTTTCGGGCCCTGTCCTGTCCGCGCCTGGCTGTGCTTCCGGCATCGTAGAACATGCAAAAAATCCCGGAAAACCGCGTGTTCTGTGAAGGTGACATATTCTGTCAGGTTTCAATAACAGCATATGGAAAATGTATGACCATGCGTGGTCAGAATAAATCGGTATCAAGGACTCGTGATTTACCAAGGCTGGTCGTGGAAGAAAATTGGGACTTCAATACAGGAACTGCCGCTCCAGACATGACGGCCTGTTCCCGGTGAGGAAATTGCAGGACTGTGCCCATTACATCCGGTCCTGTCCGTTATATTTGGGAAATATCGGCATATCAGTCCCTGTACTGCCACGTATGGCGGCAGGGTAATTGAACTCGGCACAGGTATGTGACGTACGTGGCATGCAGGCATGACAGGACAGGCAGCGTCCTTCCATGCAGCCCCATGTAACGACCGTTGCGACAGGGCTGGCCGTGACAATGGAGGACGATTTCATGCGTTCATTATTTCCTTGTCCCGTATGGGCGCCAGATGGCGCTGGAAGTACACGGGCGGATATTGACACCCTGAGTATCAATACAATCCGTACACTGGCTATGGATGCGGTGCAAAAAGCCAATTCCGGCCATCCGGGCACGCCCATGGCGCTTGCCCCGCCAGCCTATACATTGTGGCGTGAGGTCCTGAACTACGACCCCGCCAACCCGCTCTGGCCCAACCGCGACAGGTTCGTGCTCTCCATCGGGCATGCCTCCATGTTGCTGTATTCACTGATCTATCTTGCCGGTATCCGTGATGTCAGGGACGGGCGCGTCGTGGCCGACAGGCCATCCCTCACGCTGGCGGATCTCAAGCAGTTCCGCCAGCTCAATTCCCGCACGCCTGGCCACCCCGAATATGGCCATACCGCCGGTGTCGAGACCACAACCGGCCCGCTGGGGCAGGGATGTGGCAATTCGGTTGGCATGGCCATTGCCCAGAAATGGCTGGCTGCGCATTTCAACCGGCCCGGCTTCGACCTGTTTGACTATCACATCTACACATTCTGCGGCGATGGCGACAACATGGAGGGCGTGTCCAGCGAGGCGGCTTCCATCGCAGGGCACCTGAAGCTGGGCAACCTTACATGGATCTATGACAGTAATCATATTTCCATCGAGGGTAATACCCGCATCGCCTTTACCGAGAGCGTCCACAAACGCTTCGAGGCCTATGGCTGGCATGTCCTTGAACTGAAGGACGCCAATGATACAGGCGATTTCCGCCGCCTGCTGGCGGAGGCAAAGGCCGAGACCTCCCGCCCTACGCTGATCATTGTCCATTCCATCATTGGCTGGGGTTCGCCGCACAAGGCGGGCACGGCCGCCGCGCACGGCTCCCCCCTTGGTGTTGAGGAAATCCGCGAGACCAAGAAATTCTATGGCTGGCCGGAAGACAAGAGCTTCTATGTACCCGAGGGCGTGCCCGAGCACTTCCGGCAGGGAATTGGCACGCGTGGTGCGGCGGCAAGCAGGGCATGGTACGAACTGCTGGACCGCTACCGCAAGGAGCATCCCGACCTTGCCGCTCGGCTTGACCTGATCCTGGCCGGAAAACTGCCCGAAGGCTGGGACAGCCAGATCACGGATTTCCCGGCTGATGCCAAGGGACTGGCCTCACGCGCCAGTTCCGCCACGGTGCTTAATCAGGTTGCTTCCCGTTACCCATGGATGATTGGCGGCTCGGCCGACCTCTCGCCATCCACCAAGACGCACCTGACATTTGATGGCGCGGGTGATTTCCAGCCGCCGCAATGGGGCGGTACCTATGGCGGGCGCAACCTGCATTTTGGTGTGCGCGAGCACGCCATGGGGTCGATCTGCAACGGGCTGGCGCTGTCTTACCTGCGGCCGTACTGCTCGGGCTTCTTCATCTTCTCCGACTACATGAAGCCGCCCATCCGCCTCGCAGCGCTGATGAAGCTGCCGGTGCTGTATATTTTCACCCATGACTCCATCGGCGTGGGGGAGGATGGCCCGACCCACCAGCCCGTTGAGCAGCTTGCCCAGCTTCGGGCCACACCAGGTGTCACGCTCATCCGCCCGGCGGATGCCAACGAGGTGGCCGAAGCCTGGCGCACCCTTGTCCCGCTGGTTGACCGCCCCACCGTGCTGGTGCTGACGCGCCAGAACCTGCCCACCCTGTGCCGCAAGACCTATGCCCCGGCCACGGGGCTGGCAAAGGGCGCTTATGTGCTGGCTGATAGCAGCGATGGCAGGCCCGATGTCATCCTCATGGCCACAGGCAGCGAGGTCGGGCTGATCGTAAAGGCTTTCGAGCAGCTCAGGGCAGAGGGGGTAAAGGCGCGTATCGTCTCCATGCCCTCATGGGACCTGTTTGAAGCCCAGCCCCAGTCCTATCGCGACAGCGTGCTGCCGCCCGATGTCACCGCACGTGTGGCGGTGGAGCAGGCCGCGCGCCTTGGGTGGGAGCGCTATGTCGGCCTGCGTGGCGCAACTATCGTGATGCACTCCTACGGCGCATCGGCCCCCGCTGGTGAGCTTGAGGTCAAGTTCGGCTTCACGGTGGAAGCCGTGCTGGCCGCAGCCCGCAGGCAGCTTGCCGCCGGGCACTGACCGGATAGCCCAGCCGTAATGAAAGACCGGACAGCCACCGGGCAGACCATGCCGGGTGGCATCCGCAAAACAGGAAGGAAACATTTCATGACCGCGTATGAAGCCGGTACTGGTGACGCCGCCAACCCGCTGAAGCAACTGGCACGCCATGGCCAGTCGCCCTGGCTGGACTTTATCCAGCGTTCCTATACCGAAAGCGGCAAGCTGAAAAAGCTGGTGGAGGAAGACGGGCTGAAGGGCGTGACCTCGAACCCCTCGATCTTCCAGAAAGCCATGGGCCATGGCACCGATTACGACCCGCAGATACGCCAGATCCTTGCGGACAGGATCGTTGACGCCGGAACCCTGTACGAGACGCTGGCAATCCATGACATCCGTGCGGCTGCAAAGGTCCTGCACCCGGTCTATGCACAGACCGCGAAGGTGGACGGCTATGTCAGCCTTGAGGTCTCGCCCTATCTGGCACGCGATACGAAGGCCACGATTGCGGAGGCCCGCCGGTTGTGGATTGCCGTGGGCGCGCCCAACCTCATGATCAAGATCCCCGGAACGGATGAGGGCGCACCTGCGGTCCAGGCCGCCATTGCCGAAGGGATCAACGTCAACGTCACCCTGCTGTTTTCGTTGAGTGCCTACAAGAAAGTGGTGGAAGCCTACATCGCCGGGCTGGAAGAGCGCCTGAGCCGTGGCGAGAGCGTGAAGGGCATTGCCAGTGTCGCCTCCTTCTTCGTCAGCCGTATTGACGTGAAGATCGACAAGGAAATTGATGCCCGCATTGCCGCTGGTGACAGGGAGGCGGAAAGCCTCAGGGGCCTGCGCGGCAAGGTCGCGATTGCCAATGCCAAGCAGGCCTATGAATACTGGCAGGGCATTGTCAGAAGCCCCCGTTGGAAAAAACTGGCCGATGCCGGGGCCATGCCCCAGCGCCTGCTGTGGGCCAGCACCAGCACGAAGGACAAGACCTTCAGCGATGTGCTGTACGTGGACGGGCTGATCGGCCCCGAGACCGTCAACACCATCCCGCCCGCGACCTTCGATGATTTCCGTGACCATGGCAGGGTTGCCGATACCCTGACACAGGACCTGCCCGGCGCCCACAGGGTCATCAGTGAAGCCCGGCGTCTTGGCCTTGACCTCGACGGTGTGACCCGGACCCTTGTTACCGAAGGCGTGCGGGGGTTTGAGGATGCGTTTGATGCGCTCCTCGGCGCAATCGCGGCCAAGCAGGCGGCTTTTCTGGGGAACAAGGTCACCAAAACCACGCTGAACCTGCCTGCCAGCCTTGATACCGCGGTCAGGGAAGAACTGGAGGCATGGCGCACAAAGGGGAACGTCCGCCGCCTGTGGGCAGGGGACGCCACGCTATGGACCGGCCGGGACGAAGGCAACTGGCTGAAATGGCTGACGATTGTTGATGACCAGCTTCTCGCGCTGTCGAAGTTTGAGGAATTCCAGGCAGAGGTAAAGGCGCGCGGTTTCCGTGATGCGCTGCTGCTGGGCATGGGTGGCTCCAGCCTTGGCCCGGAAGTGCTGGCCCAGACATTCGGCAAGCATGAAGGCTTCCCGCACCTTTATGTCCTCGACAGCACTGACCCGCAGCAGATCAGGGATTTTCAGGACAGGATCGACATCAGCAGGACGCTGTTCATCGTCTCGTCCAAGTCCGGCGGCACGCTGGAGCCGAACATCCTCAAGGCCTATTTCTTCGATCAGGCGAAAAAGGTGCTGGGCGACAAGGTCGGATCGCACTTCATCACCGTGACCGATCCCGGCTCGCACATGGAAGACGTGGCGAAGAAGGACGGTTTCTGGAAAATCTTCTACGGTGAAAAGCAGATCGGTGGCCGTTATTCCGTTCTGTCCGATTTCGGTCTGGTGCCCGCCGCCGTGGCGGGCCTGCCGCTGAAGCTCCTGCTTGAATCCGCGCTGCGTGGTGAAAAGTCCTGCGCCGCCTCCGTCCCGCCCGCGCAGAACCCCGGCGTGGTGCTGGGCAGCGTGCTTGGCGTGGCCGCGCGTGATTTCGGGCGCGACAAGGTGACCATCATCGCGTCCCCCGGCATTTACGACATGGGTGCATGGCTGGAACAGCTTCTGGCGGAATCAACGGGCAAGGACGGCAAGGGCCTGATCCCAATTGATGACGAGACGATCGGCAAGCCCGATGTGTATGGCAAGGACCGTGTCTTCGCCTACCTGCGCCTGGCTGAAGATCCGTGCCCCCGGCAGGACGCGGCCTTCGCCGCGCTGGCCGAGGCGGGCGAGCCGGTGGTGACCATTGAACTGCATGAGCGCCGTCAGGTGCTTGAGGAGTTCTTCCGCTGGGAATTCGCCACCGCCGTGGCCGGTTCGATCATCGGCATCAACGCCTTCAACCAGCCTGATGTCGAGGCCTCGAAGATCGAGACCAAGAAGATCACCAACGCTTACAATGAAACCGGAAAGCTGCCGCCCTATGAGCCGTTTGCCAAGGATGGTCCCTTTGCCTTCTATGCCGACCCGAAAAACGCGGCGGCGCTGAAGGCTGGCACGACGGCGGAGGCGATCCTCAAGGCGCATTTCGCCCGCGCCGGGGCGGGTGATTACGTGGCGCTGCTGGCCTATATCGACCGTGATACGGCCACGCGCGAATGGATACAGAAGGTGCGGCTGTCCGTGCGCGATGGGCTGAAACTGGCCACGGCAGCCGAATTCGGCCCGCGTTTCCAGCATTCGACAGGGCAGGCCTACAAGGGCGGGCCCAACACGGGTGTGTTCATGCAGATCACCTGCGATGACGTGGTGAACCTGCCGGTGCCGGGTGAGAAATACACCTTCGGTATCGTGAAGGAAGCACAGGCCCGTGGTGACATGGAGGTGCTGGCCGAACGGGGCCGCCGCGTGCTGCGGGTGCATATCCATGGTGATCTGAAATCCGGCCTTGAAAAACTGGCGCAGGCCATCAGCGCCGCCGTCTGACCCATATCCGGGCCGACCCCGCCATGACCGGCGGGGTCCACGTTTTCACCAGCCCGAACGCGGGCTGAAGCGCGGGGGTGCGCCCCTGCTACAGGAGTAATGACAATCATGCAGATTGGTATAGTGGGCCTGGGCAAGATGGGCGGCAACATCGCCATCCGCCTGACACGCCACGGGCACGATGTGGTGCTTTATGACCGTGACCCCGGTGTGATTTCCAAGGTTGCGGAACGGGCCGAGGCCGGCAAGACCATCGCCTCATCCGGGCTGAAGGACATGGTGTCCAGGCTGACGGCACAACGCCGGATCATCTGGCTCATGCTGCCCGCAGGCTCCGTGACCGAGGCAGCAGTACAGGAACTGGACGGCCTGCTGGGCAAGGGTGATATCCTGATCGACGGTGGAAATTCCTTCTACAAGGATGACATCCGCCGCGCCGCCGAGCTGGCGAAAAAGGGCATCCATTACATTGATGTCGGCACATCGGGCGGCGTGTGGGGGCTGGAGCGCGGCTACTGCATGATGTACGGCGGCAGCAAGGATGCGACCGATCATATCGACCCCATCCTGTCCGCCCTTGCGCCGGGTCTGGGCACTATCCCGCGCACGCCCAACCGCGACAAGCCCGGCTTCGACCCGCGCGCCGAACTGGGCTACCTGCATTGCGGTCCCGCCGGTTCTGGCCACTTCGTGAAGATGGTCCATAACGGCATCGAATACGGCATCATGCAGGCCTTTGCCGAGGGCTTCCATGTCATGAAGTCCAAGAACTCGACCGACCTGCCCGAAGACCAGCGCTTTGAGCTGAACATGACCGACATTGCGGAAGTATGGCGGCGGGGCAGCGTGGTGTCCTCGTGGCTTCTGGACCTTTCGGCGCGTGCGCTGGCGGGCAATCCCGACCTGTCCAACTACAAGGGCGACGTGGCGGATTCCGGCGAGGGGCGCTGGACCATCGAGGCCGCGATTGAGGAAGCCGTGCCCGTTCCGGTCATGACGGAGGCCCTGTTCACCCGCTTCCGTTCGCGCACCGGCAACAACTTTGCCGAGAAGATGCTGTCAGCCATGCGCTTCGGCTTTGGTGGCCATATCGAAGGCACGAACAACTGAGTTCGGCCGCCAGATGACACACCCGGCCGGTACCGACCACGCTGGCACCCAACGACCACGGGCGGGCCTGCCGGGTTTTACGCACCAGAAAAGTTCAGGGATTCAGGGAGAAGCAAGATGGAGAGCATTGTCGCATCCGCGTCCTCGCAGATTGACGACACGCGGCATGAAAACATGCCGCGTCGGGGGCCGCCGGGGGTATTTGTCATATTTGGCGGGGGCGGGGACCTGACGCATCGCCTTCTGGTCCCGGCACTCTACAACCTCGCCAGTGCTGGCCTGCTGGACAGTCACTTCTCCATCATCGTGGTGGACCGGGCTGATGTCACGGCCACCGACCTGCGCCACAGCTTTCATGAATCCCTGAAGAACTTCGTCACCAGTCGCGGGACCGAAGCCGTCAGCCTGCATGATGACATATGGCAGCGCCTGGCCACCAGCATCGACTATGTGCGCGGCTCCTTCGAGGATACGGCGACGTATGATGCCCTGAGCCAGAAAATCGGCAACCAGAACTGTATTTTCTACCTTGCGGTGGCGGCCCGTTTCTTTGGTCCCATCGTGGACCAGCTTGGCGCATCGGGGCTTGCCAAGGAAAGCACGAAGGCTTTTCGCCGCGTCATTATTGAAAAACCCTTCGGCAGCGACCTTGCATCCGCCATCGTGCTGAATGAGCGGCTGCTGCGCACGCTTGATGAATCCCAGATTTACCGGATCGACCATTATCTGGGCAAGGAGACGGTGCAGAACATTCTTGCCCTGCGCTTTTCCAACGGGTTTTTCGAGCCGTTGTGGAACCGCGACAATATCGACCATATCCAGATCACCGCAGCCGAGACGGTTGGCGTGGAACAGCGTGCGCGGTTTTATGAAAGCACGGGCGCGGTGCGCGATATGGTCCCCAACCATGTCATGCAGCTTCTGGCCATGACGGCCATGGAAGCGCCCATCTCGTTCGATGCCGATGCCGTGCGTGATGAAAAGACCAAGGTGCTCAAGGCCATCCATACCGTGCAGTCCCATGACGTGGTGCGCGGGCAGTACACGGCGGGTAGCATCAAGGGGCAGCCCGTTGTCGGTTACCGTGAGGAACCGGGCGTGGACCCCCATTCCCACACCGAAACCTATGTCGCGATGAAGCTCATGATCGACAACTGGCGCTGGGCCGGTGTGCCGTTCTATGTGCGCACGGGCAAGCGGCTGGCCGCGCGCAAGACGGAAATCGCGGTGCATTTCAAGTCAGCGCCCTATGCCCTGTTCCGTGACACGCCGGTTGACAGGCTCACGCCCAATATCATGCTGCTGCATATCCAGCCGACCGAAGGCGTGACATTGCAGTTTTCCGCCAAGATTCCCGGCCCCACGGTGCATCTGGGCGGCGTGCGCATGAAGTTCGATTATTCGGAATGGTTTCATGAGGGGCCAAGCACCGGCTACGAGACCCTGCTGTATGACTGCATGATTGGCGATGCGACGCTGTTCCAGCGCGCGGATAATATCGAGGCCGGATGGCGCGTGGTGCAACCCGTGCTGGACCAGATGCACGCCCCCGCCGGGCTGGATTTCTATACCGCCGGAAGCGAGGGGCCAAAGGCTGCCGATGACCTGCTGGCGCGTGACCACCGCCACTGGCTCAAGATCGGGTCATGACCATGCCCGCCGATACCCCCCGGAAAAACCGTAACCTGACAGGAGGGTACGCCCGTGCCTGAACAAAAGATACGCCTGGTACTGGCGGATGTGGACGGCACGCTGGTCACGAAGGACAAGATCCTGACGCCACGCGCGATCAGGGCGGTCGAACGCCTGCGTGAGCGCGGCATCCTGTTCACCATCACCAGTGGCCGCCCGCCCAAGGGCATGAAGATGG
>NZ_QUWV01000098.1 GCF_003403295.1 Komagataeibacter melaceti
GGGCTGCACGGGAACTGCGGGGCATATCTTCAGATATGCCCCTTCTGGGATCAGCGCGGCATTTCCTGCGCTTTGGGGTCTTTGGGACTGCTGCGTTGGGGGGTCTCGTGGCCCATGTCATGATTTGATGGAGCTGCCTAAACTGCCTGTTGGAAGCTGATGTGGCTGCTGTCGACGAGAAAACCTAAGTGGACAGACGGCAGTCGCCCTCAAATAAGACATACAGCGGGCCATGCAGCCTATATCCGAAGCGGACATTGTAAGTTGAGCCGCTACAGTCTACCTCTAGAACATGTTGCTGCTGTTCTTAAGGGATATGTCGAACTGAAAGTCGCGCGAGGAAAAGATTGGTCGCTTGTGGAATATTTGATCACAAATACGAGAGAAGGTGAAGCCGGAGTTTAATTTATAACCCACTAGATTTGTGCTGATCAGCATTCATGGATGGTCCGCATAAAAAGTTATTATTTCAATAATTCGTGTTCGGAGAAAAATATTGTCTATCGAAACATTTGATCCAAAAAACTCTGTTCTCTTTCTTGGATCAGGCTTTTCGGCCAACGCAACTAATATTTTGGATGAGAAACTCCCAGCTGGAGAGTCTTTGTTGGAAATTCTGGCTAAGGCCATCGAAGAATCGCCCAAAGACCACGATCTGAAATCCGTGGCCGACGCATATTCGCGTCGCTTTGACGTAAGCCTCCACGACATTCTACACAACACGTTCACGGTTTCATCCGTTTTAGACTACCAAAGAGAAATCCTTTCTCTTCCATGGGCGCGTATCTATACAACAAATTACGACGATATGGTGAATTTGGTAAAAGGTGGCACCTTTCCGATCTTCACTTTCGATGATGTTAAGCCTCGCACTTTACCGCAATCGTTTGCGGTTTACCTGCACGGTTCGATACGACGGGCAACAGAGGACAATGTCGATAGGGATCTGATCCTAAACAGTTACTCTTATGACATGATCACCCGCGACTATCAAACGTGGTTCTATGAGTTCCAACGAGATCGTCGTACCTTTGATGCGTGCTATTTTATGGGTTTCAGTCTCGGCGACCACCATATCACAAGCTTAATGGCTGCAGGCGAGACTTCTGCCAGCCGAACACACTTCATCACGCGCAATCCACCAAAGACACATTTCGTTGATCGAGTGCAGCCCTATGGTGAAATCGTACCGATCGGCTTCGATGGATTTGCTAAGCTTGCCAAAGCACTTCCACCATCAGTCAAACCGACAAGCCCTCGATCACTCGGATCGTTCAAATTTCTGCAGCGAGGCATCGACTCAAAACCTACAGTCGATCCGACACCAATTGAGATCATCAACTTGGTCACCTTTGGTAATTTCAACCAAGCTCGGTTCTTCAATACGACGCGCGATAATAGCTATGTAATGCAACGCGGGACAAAGACTACGCACGCACTTTCCCTTCTCAAAACGAACAAGACGCTACTGATCGATTCCAGACTAGGCAATGGGAAGACGATTTTTACTTCGCTTCTGGCACGAGCTGCATCGGACGACGGTTATAAGTGCTATTTATGGCGGCGCGCTGGGAAGCGCTTAGCGCAAGATCTTGAGGTTATTCGCGACGAAGGTCGGGCACTAATTATCTTCGACGATTATGATACTGCTGTCGACAATATTGAGCGGATATCTGCGTCTGTTCCAGACGCGAAGTTTGCCATAACGATTAGATCAGGAAGACAAGACGTCCGACAGCACGAGATCCAGACGAAAATCCCAGAGCCAATCAAGCGGGTCAATCTCGACATTTTAGAACAAAATGACAAGGAGCTATTACGGCATATCCTTAACCGATCTGGAGCACGCAGAGATGATTTTGACGAAATCATCGATAGTTCTCGTGAGATTCGAGAAATAGTCACAAAATTATATGATAACGCGTACATTCGGGACAAAATTCGTATATCGATCGAGAATGCCTCCAGCGAGCTAGTCCATATCTTAACGCTAGCTTCGCTTATTAAATGGGCTGGCGTAGAAATAAACGACAGTGATCTACAAGACCTTGCTGATTGTGACATATACGCCGAACTAAATAAATCTGGGAGTTTTGGCGCCGATCTACTAAGCAAAGCTGATGATCGGATCGAAATGAGGTCTGCGTTACTCTCGGAATATCTCATTCAAAAGATACTACCTCCAAAGCAAGTTCTCGACGCCTGTTACAGGATCACCATCGTGTCGACGCGGCGGCTAGACGACCGAGTGTATCGACTGTTGGCTGGCGTATTAATGAAAGACTCAACCCTTAAGAAATTCCTTAAGGACAGTCCAGATACCGATTTCCTTCTAAGCAAGCACTATGAACGTTTGTCCGATGACAGAATGGTCAACGACGAACCGCTCTTCTGGCTGCAATATGCAATTTTTACAAAAAGGACCGGCTCAATCAAGTATGCCAGAATGTTTCTAGATACCGGATACGATCGAGCACGGAAACTCAAAAATTTTAAGACTTTCCAGTTGGATACACAATCGTTGAGTATTTATCTACTCGAGGAAATTAAGAGCACTGATCCGGTGGTTAAAGGCCTCGAGAATATCCTTGCGTCCATAAAATTAGTATCAGATATGATCTCAGAACCAAGCTATCGCCAATATGCGGTTGATGTAATCGGGGAGATTCCGGCATTCGTAGAAGCCCGTCAGCACTTACTGGAAAATGCGGAGAAGATTGCGCTGGTTTTTGAACTCAACCTTACGAGCAACGTGTTAGCGGCTCTGCCAGATGACAAAAAAGCCCTTTCAGGTTCTGAAATTGTACGCAGCCAATTGGAAAAATCGATTAAACAATTGGAAATGACCAAATTTTAGAAGGCTTTCCATGCAGTAGCTCCAAGGATGTCATTCAATCACAGATGATGCTTTGGTAGTTCAAGCATTTAGGGCGCGCTCAGCTTTCACCAAATTGTGGATAATCGCCGCGTTTTCTAATTTTAATCTGAAAAGGAACAACGTCGGGATCTGTCTTGGGGGCATTTTAATTCGACAGCAGGCAACTGGTGAATTCAAGTGTAAACGGTCAATCACGCTACAATCGCGGAAAGGTCGGAATTGGTCGATAGCTACCATGCAGGCGCATATTGCGAATGACTACTTTAGGTTGCTTTTTCCGAAAGCAGACTATCGGTTTCCCCCCTAAACTGCCTGTCCGCTCAAGGACCGTGATTCCGACAGGCAGCAGATGACTATATTGTGGATGTAGGGCCCGACGATCTGTGTTCCCGGAAGCGGCGTTCGGTCATAACCTACCTTCGAGGCGGGCAAGAAGATCCATGCGCTCATGCAGGATGGCCACGACAAGCGCTGGCGCGCCCTCACGCGGCAGGCAGAAAATATAGTGATGGTCGACCCGCGCCATCCTCAGGTCGGGATACAGCGCGCTCATGTCCCTGAAAGGGCCATGGCCTTCGACGAGGTTGGCAATGCCTTGCTCCAGGCCGTCGACATATCGACGGACCTGAGCGTCTCCCCACTGTGTTGTTGTGTAACGGATAACCGCACGCAAATCAGCTTCAGCTGCTTCGGTAAGAATGTAGCTGTTCAACTATGCTTCTCGCCGAGTTCCTCATCAAGGATCGCACTGACGCTCTTTGAACTTACCTTACCATCAAGACCATCCTGAATGCGGGCCCTGAGCAGATTATTGAGTTCCTGCCACGCATGGTCAGTATCAAGGTTGTCCGGAAGCAACCGTTCAAGGGCATACTGTTTGATCGTCTTGCCCTGTAGCGCCGCCAGGGCCTTCAGGCTCTGGTGCTGCTGATCCGTCATATCAATGGTCAGTCGGCTCATGATGTAACCCTTTCCAATGCACAAACCCACATTAGCACATATGTGGGTAAGTTACGAGAAAAAGCCGGCAGACCCGGTACTGTAGGCAGTCCATCACCTGATCGGTCGCACCGGGCCTGTCATGCACAGGAATACATGACCGGCGTAGAAGAAAATTCATGAAAGAACGGAAAGGAGCCGCCATGGAGCAGCCGACACGCCTGTCTGGAGGCGCCGTCGATCGCAGCAACCAGGCTCCGCCTGGTCCTTCGCGTTGCTCCGGTGCTGCGCATGCAACGATCGCCTCTATCGCCTCCCTCCATCTGCGCATCGGCCGCCCCGTGGCGGCAGCGCTTCAGGAGGAAAAAGGAAAATGGCGCGCACAACCAGAAAGGCTGGCGAAGACAGGCAGGACATCTACACCGAAGTAACGGAACGGATCATCCGTGAAGTGGAGGGCGGCGTGATCCCCTGGGTGCGTCCATGGAAAGATGGTGTCGGGCAGGATGGCCTGCCGGTCAACGCCGCATCAGGTCGGCGCTACTCGGGCATCAACCTGCTTCTGCTCTGGATGTCGACTTCCGGGCATGGCTACTCCACATCCCGCTGGCTGACCTACCGGCAGGCCGCCGAAGTCGGCGGGCAGGTGCGGCGCGGCGAGCGGGGCACCATGGTCGTGTATGCCGCGACCTACACGCCACGCGATGAAGTCGAAAGGAGTAATGAAAGCGGAGAGGAGCCGCGTAGCATACCGTTCCTGAAGCGTTTCGTGGTGTTCAATGTCGATCAGATCGACGGGCTTTCCGACCGTATGCGACACGGGGAGCAGGTCGCTGACGCGCCCGGCATCGCGCGGAACGGTGACCTCGACCGCTTTGTCGCCGCTACCGGGGCGGATATGCGCTTTGGTGGGAGTGAAGCCTATTATTCGCGTTCGGGGGATTATATCCAGATGCCCCCGCCAGAGGCGTTCGGCTCGGCTCAGGACCTGTTTACCGTCCAGGCGCATGAACTGGCCCACTGGGCAGGCGCGGCCCATCGACTGAACCGCGAGTTCGGCGCACGTTTCGGGGATACCGCCTACATGCGGGAGGAACTGGTGGCCGAGATCGCCGCAGCCCAGCTCTCCGCTGTCATGGGCGTGCCGCCCGTCCTGCGCCACGCCGCATATGTCCAGCACTGGCTTTCACTTCTTCGCGAAGACCGGCATGCAATATTCAACGCAGCGCGCCATGCCAGTGCTGCCGTTGACTTCCTGCTCAACCGGGTACGGGCAAACGAGGGCGCTGGTTGCGTTCAGCCGGATATGGCTGTCGCGGCCTGATCGCGCCGAAGAAGCTGGTAGGTGGCCACGGCGAACGCCGTGCCCAGCGCCAGCGCATGGATGATCGTATCGAGGCGGATCAGCTTGCCCTCGGCCGCCTCGAAAAGCGCAAGGCCCGTATGGCCCTGAAGCCAGTAGGTCATTGGTAGCAGAATATCCGCGCGCAGGGCGACGCCCCGTATCACGAAATCAGCCGCTACCCCGCACAGCCCGAACAGCACCACCAGGCATGCAAGATACGCGGCGACACCCCGCCATAGCGCTCCAAGAACATGGTAGAGCGCGCGGAAAATGGGGCGACGGGTGGAGGAGGGGACCGACATTGCGCGCTCCGGAAAACAGACTGGGCGGAAGGGTTCCCTACATTAACCCCTGACGCCGCAAAAGTACATGGCCGGGATACCGGGACGCCTGTTCCCGGCTCCCGGTCTGTCCAGGCGCGGCAGTGAGCTCCACAGGTGTTGTATAAAATGACATCAGAAAGGAGCGTTGTTATAAACAACAACATGACGGTCGAACTCCTGTTCCGTGAACGCTCGGCCCTGACACCATCTTCGTTTGTGGAAATCGTCGTCTGGTATGTCGCTTTCGTTGCGGATGGTGCCTGCGTGATCCGCTACGACAATGAAGCGGGGAAGGGGGATCACAGGCATATCGCCGAAAACGAAGTTCCATACCGTTTCCTCGGGATCGAGGAGCTGCTGGCGGACTTCTGGAAAGACGTGGAAACCTGGAGGGAAAGACAGTGAGAACGGTAACTCTTGGAATATCCTCCCTGCAGGAGACAAGGC
>NZ_QUWV01000099.1 GCF_003403295.1 Komagataeibacter melaceti
TGTGCGCGGAAAACGACATCCTGCACCCGCGCGCCAGCTACGGCTACTGGAAGGCGGCGGGCGAGGGCAATGACCTTGTCCTGTTCGGCGAGGATGGCGCGACCGAGGTGGCGCGTTTCACCCTGCCCCGCCAGCCGCGTGAGGATGGCGCCTGCATAGCCGATTTCGTGCGCGATATTGACGATGCGCAGCGTGACGTGATCGGGCTGCAGGTCGTGACCGTGGGCCAGCAGGCTTCCGACCGGGCGCGTGAGTGGTTCGAGGCCGACCGTTACAAGGATTACCTCTACCTGCACGGCCTTTCGGTCGAGATGGCGGAAGCCATGGCGGAATACACCCACAAGCGCATGCGCGCCGAAATGGGCTTTGCCGCCGAGGATGACCGCGACATGGCGAAACTGCTGCAGCAGGGCTATCGCGGGTCGCGCTATTCATTCGGTTACCCCGCCTGCCCCCGGCTGGAGGAGCAGGAACCCATCCTGAAACTGCTGGATGCGGAAAAGATTGGTGTCTCCCTGAGTGACGGGTTCCAGCTCCACCCCGAGCAGTCCACCTCCGCGCTGGTCATTTTCAACCCGCAGGCCAAGTATTTCTCGATCTGAGGCATCGGGCGGAACACGGGATGGACCCTGAAATCCTCATGTTCCCTGTGTTCCGCCCCCCGGTCTGCCCTGTCACCGCCCGCATGGCGCATCTTCACGACCGGGTACGGTTTTTCACAACACGCACCATTCAGGTTCAGGACCGGCGCGCTTCTTTCCGGGTGTGCGGGGACATCATCATGACATTACGCAATACCGTTCCCGCATTACCTGACAATCCGGCCGTATAGACAGACCATATGAACGCGCAGCCCTGTTCCACCCCGTGCCTTGCCATTGTCGTACCCTGCTACAATGAATCAGAGATATTTCCCCTCTGCCTGACGGAACTGGGTGAGCGCCTGCGCGCCATGGCCGATAGCAGGCTGATCGGCCCGGAGAGTTACCTGTTATTCGTGGATGATGGCAGCTGGGACGATACATGGGCGCAGATCAGTGCCGCCAGCACGCAGTATGCCCATGTGCGTGGCCTCAAGCTCTCCTGCAACAAGGGGCATCAGGCGGCCCTGTTAAGCGGCCTTGCCCATGCGGACGGGGCGGACATCATTGTCAGTATTGATGCCGACCTGCAGGATGACACCAGCGCCATTGAAAAAATGGTGCGCGCCTATCTGGCCGGGCATGATGTTGTTTACGGTGTGCGGGCCAGCCGCCAGACCGACACGGCGTTCAAGCGCCTGACGGCGGAAACATTCTACCGGCTCATGAAGGCGATGGGTGTGCGGCAGGTTTTCAACCATGCCGATTTCCGCCTGCTGAGCCGCCGGGCGCGGGATGCGCTGATGGAATACCGTGAGCGGAACATCTACATTCGCGGCCTGATCCCGCTTATCGGCTTTCCATCGGCCGAGGTGCATTACGACCGCAAGGAACGCACGGCCGGGGTTTCCAAATATCCCCTGCACAAAATGATCGCACTGGCGCTGGAAGGCATTACTTCCATGACCGTCACGCCGCTGCGGCTGATTACGCTGGCGGGTTTCTGCATCAGCATCATATCCGTGCTGGCGATCATTGCGGTGCTGATAAACAAAATAGCGGGCAACCCGATACAGGGCTGGGCATCCGTTATTGTCGCCATTTTCTTTATTGGCGGAATACAGATGCTGAGCCTTGGGATCATCGGGGAATATATCGGGAAAATCTATCTGGAAACCAAGCAGCGCCCCCGCTCCCATATTGAGGAAAAAGAGGGCTTTGCGGAACGCACGCCCATTCCCACACGGGAATGAAAAATAGCATATCCAGAAATTATTTTATATGAGAACACGGCATGGAATATAGTTTGCGGAAATTCAGGGACACAATAAACAATAACAATATTCCATTTTTCCTGTTTATCTGCGCCCTGTGTTCTCTCAACTTCCTCCTGTACTACGTCCTTACGCCCTCCCATACATCCGTGGCGCGGAGTACATGCCAGTGGGACTGCTACTGGTACACGGATATTGTCAGGAACGGTTACGCCACCTTTCCCGTCCTGCATGACCCGCGGCGTCTGGCGCAGGCGGACTGGGCCTTTTTCCCGCTTTATCCTGCCCTGTCCCATATTGTGCAGGGCATTTTCCATATCGGCATCCTATGGGCGGAACTGGTTCCCAACCTGATATTGTGGCCCGTCCTGATCTATCTGTGCCACAGGGAAATGGCCGGGCGCGGCATTGTTGTGGACAGGATGGCTTTTGCCCTGTTCTGCGTCATATACCCGTTCAATGTCTGGTACACCGCCCAGTATTCGGAAGGCGTGTTTGGCGTTCTTCTTGTATCCGTGCTGCTGGCCATGCAGCGCCGGGCCATTCCATGGGCGGCGTTTTTCTGTTGCCTGCTCAGCCTGTCCCGCCCCACGGGCTTTGTCGCCTCGGCATTGATTGCCGGGTGGTGGACCATCCGGCAGGTGGACCTGAAAACCATATCTGCCACATGGAAAAACCTTCTCGCCCCCGTTCAGGAAAGCGCCCTGCTTTTGTCCGCCGCCGGGGCGGGGCTGTCCATTTACGTCTTCTACCTTTTGCACCTGACAGGTGACGGTTTTGCATTTTCCCATGTGGAAGTGGGATGGGGCAGGCATTTCAGGTTCCTGCCCGTTGGTCTCGTTCACGACATCAGACAGAAGCACGGCCCGGAATTTTTCATTTACTTCATCACCGCGTGCTATTTTTCCTATAAGATGGCCCGGATGAAATGGGGCATTGGCGCCCTGATCGTTTCCGTCACCCTGTTTCTCGCGGCATCCACGGGACTGCAATCCATTGAACGGTATGCGTTTTCCAACCCGCTGATGATGGAGTTCCTGGCTTTTCTTGTTCTTTCACGGTCACGCAGGATGCAGTGGGGAATCTTGACCGCCCTGTTCGTGCTGCATATCGTCATGATCGAACTATGGTTTCATCAGAAAATTATACTTATCTAAATGAAAAAATATACCATAATTTCAATAGTATTATTTGCCTTTGACATCTCGGCATTCGTCTGCGCGCTAAAGCCGGACGTATCGGGCGAATATCGGGATTATTACCTCAAACACACCATTACAAAACAGGACTACATCAACAGGGCGCGGGAAAAACAGCCCGCCTGCCAGCGGCCAGTAGTCGGTATGGGTGATACGTGCTGACCTGTTAACCGGGCTCTGTGGCCCTGCCCCTTGGCCTGTCATCCATGCATGGACCGGCCACATATTTTCCTATCGTCAAGCAGGCGCAAAAATCGTAGAATAGGCACATGATCAGATTTGATGATGTAACCAAGATCTATCATGCCCGCGGCGTGAATAAATGTGTGATGGACCACCAGTCCTTTACCATCGAGCGTGGCCAGTCCATTGGCGTGGTGGGCGTGAACGGTGCGGGCAAATCGACCCTGACCCGTATGATGGCCGGTATCGAATACCCGACCAGCGGCACGATCACCCGTGAAATGTCCGTTTCATGGCCACTGGGGTTTGGCGGCGCGTTCCAGGCCAGTCTGACCGGGGCGGACAACACGCGGTTCATCGCGCGCATCTATGGCCGCCCCATTGATGAGATGCTTGAATATGTCAACAACTTTGCCCGCCTGGGTCATTATTTCGATGCCCCGGTAAAGACATATTCCTCAGGTATGTCATCCCGCCTTGCCTTTGCGGTGTCACTCGCCATCAAGTTCGACTGCTATCTGGTCGATGAGGTCACGGCGGTGGGCGACCAGTCCTTCCGGACCCAGTGCCGTGAGGCGCTGATGGAACGGCGCGAACACGGCAGCCTGATCATGGTGTCACATGACCCCAACACGCTGCGTGAATACTGTGATTCGGGCGCGATCCTGTGTAACGGCCGCCTTACGTTTTACGACACGCTGGAAGACGCCATTACGGCTTCGCACAAGCTTTACCAATAGTTCCCGAAAAAATACATGAACATGGCTTTTTCATGTTCAACAAAAAATGCGGCTCCATAATGTAACCCGGCATTATGGGGCCTAATTATGCCCTGGCTTTATCTGTTGAACCGGGGCGGGTTCCGGTTGATCGTTTGTGTTCCACATAGTAAAGCTGTGGGGCATTATCCGTCTGGATACGCTGCCTTCAACATTACACGCCCCAGTAACAGCCAGAAGAAACCGTTTTTCCAGAATGTCAGTCCAGATCCCTGCCCTGTCGATGTTTTGCCGTGTCCTTGCCAGCCGCGGGAAAACTGTAGCCGCTGCCGGACAGGAGAGAATTCCAGCCAGCCATCCCGTATCCGGCGCATGCCGGTGGGCCATGGTTGCGGGCCTGCCGTTTCTTCTGTTGCAGGCGGGGTGCAACACACTTCCCAGCAGTGGTCCGGTCCAGTCACAGATCACAGCTCAGCAGAAAGACCCGAAAAAGAACTCGGTCGGCTTTCGCATCATTCCGGTAACACCCGAACTGGTCACCCTGCTGCATCAGGAACAGCCGCCCACGCTGGCATCGCTGGAATCAACCCCGTCCACCCCCAGCCAGAATGACCGGATCGGCCCGGGCGATGACCTGCAGATCTCCATCTATGAAATGGGAAACGGCCTGTTCAACGCGAGTAACGAGCAGCACAGCACCAGTTCATCGCAGGATCTGACAACATCAACCGGGATTGGTGGTTCCCCCACATCCGGCGCCACGGCCTCGGCGCTGCCCCCGGTCAGGGTCAATGCGGCGGGTAACATCGTGCTGCCCTATATTGGTGATGTCCATGTATCCGGCCTGACAACCACGCAGATTGCCGAACGCATCAGCGCGGGAATGAAGAAAATTTCCCGTGCACCGCAGGTTGTGGTCCGTACCACCAGCGACCTGACGAATTCCATCATCATTTACGGCGAAGTGACCCGTTCAGGCCGTGTGCCCCTGACCCCCAACAAGGAAAGGGTCCTTGATATTGTGGCACTGTCGGGCGGGGCGACCCATGCTGCCGAGGATACGCTGGTACAGTTGACCCGCGATGACCGTATCGTGCAGGCCCCCCTTAAAATCGTGGAAGATACGCCCGAGCAGAATATCCTGCTGCAATCAGGGGACAGGTTGCAGCTTTTGTACATGCCCCGGAACTTCACCGTATTTGGCGCCAGCGAAAAAATATCGGAAATCCCCTTTTCCACACCTGACCTGAGCCTTGCCGAGGGTCTGGCCCGTGTGGGCGGGCCATCGGATGGCCGCGCCGACCCGAACGCCGTCTATCTGTTCCGGTTTGAGGATCGGGCCATTGCGCAGAAGCTGAACATTCCGTCGGATACGGGTCAATCCACCGTGCCCATCGTCTATCAGCTTGATATGATGAACCCTGCGAATTACTTCCTGGCGCAGGATTTCCCCATGCGCAATCATGACCTTATTTACATCGCCAACGCGAAAATAAATAACTTCAACAAGTTCTTCAATCTGCTCAGCACGATTGTCAGCCCCGGCATCACCGCGGCTTACATGGCCAGGTAATACGTGAGCGGGCCGTCCATTTTCAGGTAATGCGCCCAGCCTTCTGGCTGGCAGGGCGCATGAAAAAACGATGGTCCCATGTAGGGAAGTTTTTGGTGAGGCTTTTTTCAAAAAGCTTCAGGAAATGCCGCCTTTTTGGAAAAAGGCGGCACCCGAAAACTTTTATTTTTCTTTATCAATAAGTTGTTTTCAAACAGCCTGTGAAAAAGACTTTCCCGGAAACTTCTTTATTTCCGGGCCAGCTTTGCAGGCGGTCCCGCAACCGTGGCTATGCCCGTCCGGTCGCGATGGCATCCGCAAAATCAATGCCCTTTGCCGCCTGGGCTGGCCAGTCGGCAAAGCCGAGGGTCGCGACTTCGGCAGGGGTTGGCCGGTGCGGCCGGGCCTGTGGCATATGCGCCAGTATGGCCTCGCGCCATCCGGGCCCATCCAGCGGGTCCAGATAGGTCGCCACATTACCCGCGACTTCCCTGAATACCGGCAGGTCACTGCATATGCACGGCACGCCAAGGGCCAAGGCTTCCGCTAGCGGCAGGCCGAACCCCTCCGCGAAGGAGGGGAAAAGCAGCCCCTGCGAGTGTTGCAGCAGAGTTACGACCTGCAGGTCCGACAGGTCGTTATGTTCAACGACATGACCACGCAACGCCGGGCAGCGTTCAAGCATGTCGATGATATTTTCATTTTCCCACCCCCGGCGTCCCACCAGTATGAGCTGCGGCGCGGCATCACCCATTTCGTGCACGAGATCGCGCCAGATGTTCAGCAGCAGGAGATGGTTCTTGCGCGGCTCGATGGTGCCAAGCGACACGAAATAGGGGCGTTCCTGCCGCGCGGCGGGCGTGGCTGCGACAGGTGCGGGCTGGAGCGCATGCAGGTGCAGGCCATGGGGAATGACCGTAACCGTTATGTCGCGCCCGGACCGGGTGACGAACGGCGCAAGCGAATCCGCCACAACCTGCGAAGGCACGATAACCCCCTGCGCCAGCGATGTTACGGTGGCAATGCGGCGCTGGTGCCGCGCGGGTTCCGCAGGCCGTGCATATTCAGGGAATTCCAGCGGGATCAGGTCATGGACCATGGGCACGAACACCGCTTTGTGCCGGCGTATGAAACGCGCAATGGCTTCGGGGCGATTCAGATGGTGGTGCGACAGCAGCAGGTAGATGCCCCCCGTCGCAACATTCCGGCGCGACAGGAGCGTGCGGGCAAATACCAGCCGCCGTGCGTTCCATGTTGCCGTCCGGGGGGATGTTTCCCGGCCATCCCACAGGGCCTCGGTCTGTTCGATGAATTCGATGACCTCGGCATGCTCCAGCATGCCGATATGCCCGAACGGATGCATTGCGACAAAAACCGTGCGCTGCGCTGCATGATCCAGCAGGTAACGGACATATTCCATTTCCACACGGTCAATGCCCGTGGGGACCGGGTTGCCCGCCCGTGAGAGCAGGCGCGAAACATCCATGAATATGGTTGGAAGACTGACTGGCACTATATCTCAGACCTTATCGTGCGTAACGACGCTTGACTGCACGATATAGGACGCCTGCTTTGTCGGCACACGCACGGATGACAGCGCGCGGCCCGTATCCGCCGCCTTTTTCCTGACCGGAATGATCCGTTCCGGCAGCACGGTTTTGCTCAGCCGCTTGAGAACGCCCGCCACAAGCTGGTTCTGCCCCTCTTCCGAAAAGAAGCCCCCGGCAATCAGGCAACGGTCAATCAGGACACGGCGGAAGGCATCGTACGTCGCCTTGTCAGGCGGTGTCGGCTTTGACCAGAAGGTGTCCAGATCAACCTGATCGGTAATTTCAGGAATGTCATAGACAGCCTCACCCAGCGTCAGGACCGGGATTCCCGATGCCAACGCCAGCGTGCCGGTCGTGCTGTTGATGGTGACAACACCCTGCGCGCGCTGCACCAGCAGGGCGATGTCACCCGTTTCAATGTAATAGACGCGATCGGCCACACCGTGCTCGCGCGCGATGTCCCCGATCAGGCTGCGCCAGTCCCGCAACCCGTTATCCAGCGGATGTTCCTTGATCAGCAGGACGGTCTCGGCAGGCGCATGGCTGGCGAAGGAACCGATCACGTAACGGATGGCCGGTTCCATGCCCGCGAAGCTAGAATGAAGGCGCACCTGCGCATCCGCATCCAGTTGCAGCGGGAATATCATGTACGGCCGGCCACTATCCGCAATGGCGTCCATGGCGGCCTGTGTCATGCTTTCCGCCGTCTTGCGGTTACGCAGGCGCTTGAGCCAGCCCATGCCTTCGGCCCATGGGTGCCAGGGGCGATAGTCCTTCCATTTACGGAAATACCAGCGGCTCAGGATATCGGCGGCGTTATAGGCGACCGCTTCGAGCGCCCTGCGCCGGAAGGAGGAGGGCACCGGCCGGTGCTCCGGTGCGGGCGGCAGGCGGGCGGCTTCGGCGCGGTACCATGCGGGGTCGCGCGGCAGGGTCGAATGGCCGTTCACCCCGCCGATTTCCAGCGTCACCCAGTCCGGGCGGATATATCCTTCCTCGAACACATGCACGGGAATGTGGCGGTGGCTGCACAGGGCGATCGCCGCGCGGTGCATGGGGCGGCAGTCACCAAACAGCATGACATCGGTAATTCCGTGCCGTTCGATCACATCGGCCAGAAAGGCGGGCCAGTGCGCGCCATCGCCCGTGTAATCAATCCCGTTCGGCAGCCGCCAGAACAGCTGGTCGCCACCGTTGAAGTTGATCTTGTAAACTTCATACCCCGATTGACGCAGGGCTTTGCCAACCCGGCGAAAAAAGGGTCCCATAAGGCCCTGAAGCAGGAGAAACCGCCGTGTCGCGGTTCCGGTCCTGGTGCGAGGATCGTGCATCAGGGTCTAGCCTTTCTTCATATCTTTAACATCGCGCGTTCCCGCACGGCCAAGCCAGCACTTCGCCCGGCCCTGTAATTCACGAACCGTCATTAAAAAGGTGGGCTGCCACAGCCGTACATCTTGAATTCTGTCAATCAGCATTTCAGGTTCACAGGGCAATCGGGTCACCGGATCAATATAGACCGGATAGAGGAGGAGGGTACCCGCCACAAGTTCCTCCAGTGTAAGGCTGCGTTGCCGCCGCGCGCGGGGAACCGGCCCCAGGTCCGTGGTCAGTCCCCACCCGGCATAGAACGGCGCGCCATAGGTCACGACACGCAACCCGCGCAGCAGGGCCTCGAACCCCGTAAGGGATGTGAGGGTGTGGACTTCATCCACCTGCGGCAGAAGGGCGGAAATGGCCCCGCCCCGGCTGATCTGGTCCACATATTTCCCCAGTTCCGAATCATCCAGTGCTCCGGCGCGGTGTCCCGCGTCAACATCAGGGTGTGGTCGATAGATGATGAATGCGTCGACATTTTGGGCACGCACTTCGCGCAGCAGGTCGAGGTTGCTGGCAATGCGCCCGCCCCCCAGCCGGACGGACATGTCATCACTCACCTGCCCAGGCACCAGTATGACACGCTGCCCCGGCGCCCGGCCCGGCAGGATCATGGGTGCCTGCGCGCCTGTTCCGACGCCATATTTGGAAATGCCACCGGCAACGATGCGCCTGATAAGCCCGCGCGCCCGCGCACACAGTTCCGCATCGAAACGCGCAGTCGCCAGAATATGTTCCAGGTCGCTGGGGCGGGAGGGATCGTAATAGATGCCCCGCCGGTCAAGGAAGATGGAGCACGGCACCTGCAACCCGCTGCCCAGGCCAACGGAACGGATGAACCCGTCTTCCACGCGCCAGACTTCAAGCCCTGTCTGGCCTGCCATTTCCTCCAGTCCCTCCGGCATGCGGGTTGCCCATACGGCCACCCCCCGCGTGGAGGCACCGCCCTTACGTGACGCCAACCGCCGAAGGGCCGCCGGACGGCGAATAAACGGGGGATGCCCCGGTGCGGTTGCAAACAGTTCCGCAATACGGCGGCGTTTCCACAGGGACATGCCCGCACAGGCGGCGATCTGCCGGTTGGACAGGATGGTCCGCCGCCACAGGTCGAGGGTCATGATGGCGTCGCGGCACCCCGTTTCCGCGCCGGTATAGGGGTTTATGTAGCGCGTGCCCGCAACCAGCCGCCGCCCGGCATCCGCTCGGGTCCATGGCCGGGGGGAAATATCCGACCCGTCATGCACAAGCACATCCAGACCACGCAGCGCGCCCAGATCAGCCAGGTCCGACGGGCCGGAGGCATAAACCCTGACCGCGCCATCAAGCAGCGTGTGCGGATCGGTCCGGCCGGACACCACCGCCACACCGTTGCGCCGCGCCACGCCAACGGCACGGCCATGCGGATGGGGGGCGACCAGCACGATCTCTGCCGCCGCATGGTGCCGAAGCGCCCATGACAGCAGCCTGCCGAGCCTTTCCTGACCACGCCCCGCATGTGTGCCACCATCACAGACCACGACCGGCCGTGTCAGCGGTGCAGCGGGAAGCCAGAAGGTGCCGCCAACACGTTTCGTGACGACAAGATCGGCCATCTCCGCCCATTGCGCTTCGGGCAGGGGTGCGGCGGTTATCGTGTAATCGGCACGCGACGTGGAAAGGGCGGGCATCCGGTCACGTAACGGGGGGGACCTCAGGACAGGAAGTATGGCGCCAGTTCTCAATAATTTCGTTCCATCCGGCGCATCTGCCTGCCTTTCCGACCTGCCGGCACAACGGTTCCGTGGTTACGTACGGGTAAAATTCGTTGTTATTATATGTCCGTTCGCCGGGGAAAGAGAAGGGCGGGGCCCCTGCTTTTTTAGCACAGCATCCAGAACCGGGCGGCGATGAGGTACAAAACCCGATGTTCAGGTAGATGACGGGCAGGAATTCATGGCGGCATGTTGCAAAATACTACACACAATTGAAATTGTTTAACGGAGACTTAACACCATGACCCCGTATATCGGCCCGCCCGTTTCCTGTTCTTTCCCGCATGAAAGAACCCGGGACTCCCAGGGCGCTTAAGACTGCGGGACATAGCCGGCGGGCCTTTCCCGCATGGAACCATTTCGAAAAAATAATCATTGTGAACAGCATTGTAGCAGCGGGAAACGATCCGATGAAAATAGCCCAGTGGATGCAGCAGTCAGGTGTCGCGTTTGGAACCAGCGGCGCGCGCGGCCTTGTCAGCGCGATGAAGGATTCGGTCTGCTTTGCCTATACGGTGGGTTATCTCAAACATCTCGCCGCCCTTGGTGAATTCGCGCCCGGCACGCAGGTCGCGATTGCGGGGGACCTGCGGCCCAGCACGCCGCGCATCATCCGCGCCTGTATCGCCGCGATCCGGTACATGAAGGGGGAGCCGGTCTTCTGCGGTTTCGTGCCCACGCCCGCGCTCTGCCTGCATGCCTTTGCACGCGGTATCCCCTCGCTCATGGTAACGGGCAGCCATATCCCGGCCGATCGCAACGGCATCAAATTCAACCGCGCGCATGGCGAATTCCTCAAATCCGATGAAGCGGCGATGCGCGAATGTGACGTTACCCTGCCCGATGGCTGGTTCGACGCCACGGGCGCACTCGTCACCCCGGTCGAAATGCCCAGGGTCACGGATGTCGTTCCCGCCTTTGTGGCGCGCTACCGTGATTTCTTTGGCCCTGATGCACTTTCGGGCCTGACGCTGGGCGTCTATCAGCACTCCGCCGTGGGGCGGGATGTGCTGGTGGAAATTATCGAGGCCCTTGGCGGCAAGGCCGTACCGCTGGGGCGGAGCGAAGCCTTCATCCCGGTCGATACCGAGGCCGTGCGGCCTGAAGACAGCGCCCTTGCGCGTGAATGGACGGCGGGTGGCGCGCTGGACGCCATTCTCACCACGGATGGGGATTCCGACCGCCCGCTGCTGGCCGACCGGGCCGGGAACTGGCTGCGTGGGGATGTGCTGGGCATCCTTGCCGCGCGTGCGCTCCATGCCGCCGCCGTCACCACGCCGGTCAGCAGCAACACGGCGCTGGAACAGGCCGGGTTTGCAAAAACCGTTCACCGCACCCGCATCGGCTCCCCCTTTGTCGTGGCCGCCATGACGGATGCCGCCCGGGCGGGCGATGTGCCTTCCGTCGGTTTTGAGGCCAATGGCGGCTTCCTGCTGGCCAGCGACATAAATCATGACGGGCGCACGCTGGCCGCCCTGCCAACACGTGATTCCGTGCTGCCCATGCTCTGCGCGCTTGTCGCGGCACGGGCGCGGGGCAATGACCTTGGCGCGCTGGTCAACACCCTGCCGCAACGCTTTACGCTGAGTGACCGGCTGGTGGAGATGCCAACCGCGCAAAGTCAGGCACGGCTTGCCCAACTGGCCAAAAACCCGGCCGGGGGCGCGGCCGAACTGGGCTTTACGGAAGCCTGTGGCCCGCTTTCGGGCGTGGATGAAACCGATGGCCTGCGCATGACCTTTGACAAAGGGGAGGTCATCCATCTCCGCCCATCGGGCAATGCGCCGGAACTGCGTGTCTATGTGGAGGCCGCCAGCCCCCAACGCGCGGCGGAATTGCTACAGACCGGCATGGACGCCGTCAGCACATGGCGGCACGCACCGCAATAAACCCGCACCCGGCGCGTACTGGACGCTCGACCCGTTTTGCCGGGCGGAATATGGTGCCCGCATGGGATTTGCGTCAGACCTCGGGTTCTCCATCGCCGTTTTCACGGCTGCACTATGCATAACATTCCTCATGGAACACCTGACGCGCCCGGTGGGGCGCAGCCTGTGGTCCGCCCCCCGGCTGGTTCTGCATGGGCTTGTCATGGCCGGGGTGTTCGGGTGGTGCGCGCTTGCCTCGGGGTCGGTATGGCTTTCCGCCTGCGTGATGGTGCTGGGGGTTCTGGTGGCGGTCATCGCCTCCAACATCAAGTTTTCCCTGCTGGGCGAACCATTGCTGTTCAGTGACGTGGTGGTGGCGCAGAGTTTCTTACGCAACCCGAAATTCTACCTGTTCTCCGTCCCCCTGCCCGCGCGGGTGGCGGTGGTCGCCATTGTGCTGCTGCTTCCGGCCCTGTTTGTTTATGTCGCCTGTCAGGGACTGCATGCGGGGGTACGGCTGGCGGGTGCGCTCATGGCTATTGGCGCATGGGCAGGGCTGCGACTGGTGCCAGCCGCCCGCTGGGCCCCCGTCCCCGCAGCCCGGGCGGATATTGCCCGTCTGGGCCTGATCGGTTCGCTCCAGCTCTACTGGCGGCGCTGGCAGGCGGAACCCGATGGCAAGCCACCGCCCCTCAACCCGTCGGCCCGGCCCGCGCGTGACATTGTGGTAGTGGTGCAGTGCGAATCCTTTGCCGACCCGCACAGGCTGGGTCTGGGCAGTAATGTCACGCTGCCGCCCATGCCCGGGCTGGAACATGCCCGCAGGATCGCATCCGCATGGGGCCGGCTGGAGGTCAGTGGCTTTGGCGCGTACACGATGCGGACCGAATACGGTGTCCTGTTCGGGCGCACGGAGGCTGAACTCGGCTTTCGTTATTTCGATCCGTTCCTGACCGCCGGGCGCGAAAAGACATTCGCCCTGCCCTACCGGCTGGGCCGCGCGGGTTATGAGACGGTGTTCATGCACCCCCATAATCTGGGCTTTTACAGCCGTGACCGCCTTATGCCCGCCATCGGGTTCGATCAGCTTGTGGGCGCGGAAGCCTTTGCGCATGCCCCCTCGTTTTCCATGCCCTATACCCCCGATTGCGACGTGGCGGACGCGGTCCTGCAACGGGTCAGCAACGCGACAGGGCCGTTATTCATCTATGTCGTGACGATGGAAAACCATGGCCCGTGGCCACAGGCCGAAGGTGGCGGGCTGGGCCACTACCTGCGGCACCTGCGCGGCAGCGACCGCATGCTGGACCGGCTGGCAAGGGGGCTGGAAGCAACGCAGCAGGCCGCAACACTGGTGTTCTTTGGCGACCATCGCCCCTCCATCCCCGGATCGGTTGTGCCGGGAGGGGAGCGCGATACCCCCTTTGTCGTGATTGATTTCCCGGTGGCGGGCGCCAGCCCTGTCGTGGGCGCGGAAAGCCTGACCCCTGCCGGGCTGCATGACGTGATCGAACGCCATGCCCTGGGCGGGGCTGCCTGACGCCTGTTTAAAAAGATTTCACCAGAAACTTTCCGGCAATTTCCGGTTTCGGGCCTTTAAGATAGGGGCGGGTTATGGCGCTGCATTCCCTTTCAGCCCCAGCGAATGATAGAAATTCACGAACCTTCGCCCCTGCTGTGCCGCTGAAAAGAAGGCGGCCCTTTCATATCCATCCGCCACCAGTCGCGTCCTGAGGGGATCATGGGGGTCATCACTATCCAGTGCTGCAATGCCGCGGGCAATATCGGCGGTGTCGGTCGGGTCAACCAGCATGGCCGCCCCCCCGGCCACTTCCTCGGTCGCCCCCCCGCGCGAGGTCAGGACCGGGGTGCCAAGCGCCATGGCCTCCACGATCGGCAGGCCAAACCCTTCGGCCAGCGAGGGCAGCAGCAGCGCGTGCGCATCCCGGATCGCCCGCAGCAGCGATGGCCGTTCACACCACTGCACCCGGCGCACCGGCGTCCGGCCCGGGGCGGTGCAGTCGGGCCGGTCATCCCCATCCGGCCCGATGATGACCAGCGGGCGCTGCGTGCCGCTTTGCGCGTGGGCGGCGATCAGGCGTTCGATATTCTTGCGCGCCTCGACCCGGCCCACGACCACAAGGCAGCCCGCCTCAGCCACGGGTGGGGCCTGCGCGATGGCCGGCAGGAGAGAGGCCGGAATATCGACAAGCTGGTAGAGATTGACCACACGTTCCGCCGGAAGGGAAAAATGGGCCAGTATTTCCTGCCGCGTGGTTTCGGACACCGTCACCACCATATCCATGGTGCGGAACAGCCGCTCCAGCGTGGCGCGGAAGCGTGGGCCGTCAATGCCGGTCAGGGCCGGACTGGTCAGGGGGATCAGGTCATGGACGGTGGTGATGTTCAGCGCACCCTCCAGCCGCAACGGCAGGGGCGATGTCCAGTGCATGACCCGGGGCGCGGCAGGTGCCCGCAATGTCATGAGCCTGCGCCATGTGGCATTGCGCACATGGGCCACGCGGTACACATCCGGGCAGAAGGGAGACGTATCCCCCATCACCTCCATGCCCGGCCGCAGGGCACGGGCGAAGCGGGCCAGTTTGCGCAGCATCCCGCCCGCAGGGGGAGGCGGCTGGCCGGGTGCATGGTCCAGCAGGCAGGCCGCCCCGATCCCGCCCGCATTCAGGCTGTCCAGCAGGCCCTGCGCATAGGTGGCGATCCCGGTGCCGCCCGGCCTGCCGATATTGCGGCCATCAACCCAAACGGGTACAGGGCATGGCGGGACGGACATGGACGATAACATCCCACCACTATCTATGGGAAATCTGGCAAATGGAAAAGAATGCGTCTATGGTGAAAAGACGTATGGTATTTTGCCTTCCATTCGCAGGGTTTTGATTTTTCATGGCAACTTTTTCCATTCCCAAGCTATAGGGGCGGAAAAGCAGCCTTCAAGCAGGGTACAATGTCAGCAGGAGATGTGTCATGATATTGGCTCGGTCTTATTAATGCCATGAATTGTGGAACAGGTTTAATACAGTCAAGAAATAATGCCCGTAGGAAATGGGAATATGGCACATCAGCAAAAATCGCATGATGAAATTCCCGTCCGGCTGTTCCAGAACGCGTTTCTCGAACGACTGACGCAGGTTTCCTTCCAGACCTTCATATCGGTCTGGTCGGTGGTGCTGGCTGTCGTCCTGATCGTGGATGCCAGGCACAGTCACTCAGCGGGGAGTTTCATCCTTGATACGGGCATCGGGCTGGCAATCTGGTTCGTCATGGAATACCTGCTGCACCGCTTCCTGTTCCATCTCCGCCTCCGGTCGGATATGGGCCAGAAGCTGATCTTCCTGATCCATGGCAACCATCACCTCCAGCCCAACCACCCGCTGCGCAACCTGATGCCGCTGAGCGTATCCGTCCCGCTGGGGGCGGCGGTATGGGGCATTGGCGTCCTGACCGGCGGCATGGCGACCGGCGGCAGCATTGCCGGGGGGTTTATCCTGGGCTATGTCGGGTACGACATCGTGCATTACGCATGCCATCAGTTTCCCATGAAGCTTTCGGTGCTGCGCGCGATCAAGAAGCACCATATCCAGCATCACTGCGTGGAGCCGGAGGCGAATTTCGCCATTACCGCCATTTTCCTTGACCGGGTATTCGGCACCAAGCTGCGCCGGGGTCAGTAAATTCCGGGGCGGTGGGTTCCCCCGCTTTTCCGGCATCCTTCCCTCCCACCGGGATTTGTTGACCGGCGGGGGAAATGGTGTCCATCATCACACCATGTCACCTCCCCGTCACACACCGTCCGACCAGCCGGGTGCGACCCATGCGCTTGGCCGTCTTTATGACCGGTTACGCCGGACCCGCAACCGTGCCACGACGGACCAGGCAGACAGCCGCCGCAGCGGGCGGGACTTTGCCTGCGCGGCTGAAAAATGCGTGGTCGATCTCATGACGGCGGAGCGCCCCGAGCTTGTCCGCCACAGCGCCGACGTGCTGACCCACCTGCTGGAAATCTGGGCGGAGCACGATGTCGATGCGGAGGATGTGTGGGTCGAACTGGACCGCCGCACCCGTATGGGCAACCTGCTCCTTGCCCTCAACATGGCCGAACGCCGCTCCATCCCGGCGGGCACGCGCAGGCGGCCATGGAAAATCCGCACCACAAAACTGCCCTGAAGCCGGGCGCATGGCCCGCCGGGATGGCTGGACTCCGTTTTTTGGCCTATGCGCTGGGGCGGCCCGGTGGCATAAGCTGGCCGCTGGCGGAACAGCAGGGAATATCGCGACAGATGACCGGGTCCATGCCCGTTGCAGGCCAACCGGCAGCAGCCATCCTGTCCGGCACGCATGAACTGGATTGACATCATAGCCATCGCCATTGTCGGCCTGTCGGCAATCGTGGGCGGGGTGCGCGGCTTCTCGCGTGAGGTGCTGGGCCTGGCCGCCTGGGTCATGGCCACGGTGCTGGCGGTTGCATGGTATGGCGCGCTGGTGCCCTATGCCAGCCAGTGGATCAGCAACCACACGCTGGCCGCAGTCGCATCCTTTGTCGTGCTGTTTCTCTTCCTTCTTGTCATTTTCACCACCACTGCCCATCTGTCAGGGCGGGCGGTGCAGGGGTCCATCCTGTCGGGACTGGACAGCGTGCTGGGCCTGCTGTTCGGGCTGGCGCGCGGTTATATCTGCCTTGTCATCCTGTATGGTGGCATAACCGCCCTCGTGCCCCGGGCCGAATGGCCCGAAGTGATGCGCACCAGCCGGATTGTTCCCCTTATCGGCAACAACATGGGCTATCTGCAGGCGCTCACGCCCGATAACTTTCGCGCGCATCTTGCGCAACCCGCCGGGACGCGGCATGACGCGCCCATCTGAACCTTTCGTCGGTACCCGCCGCCCCCGTCCGTCAAGGAAAGATCGCTGACCATGTCCCGTCCCTGTTTCCGTGCAGTTTCCGGCAATCCCGCACCGCAGCCCGAACGCGATGACATCGCCGCACAGTGGCGGCATGATGATGACAAGCCACATGAGGAATGTGGTGTCTTTGGCGTATGGAACACCAAGGATGCCGCCGCCCTGACGGCGCTGGGCCTGCATGCGCTCCAGCATCGCGGGCAGGAAGCCACCGGCATCGTGTCCTATGATGGCGAACGCTTCCACACCCACAAGGGGCTGGGGCTGGTGGGCGACGTGTTTGGCGATTCCCGCGTCATGGCCACGCTGCCCGGCCACTGCGCGGTTGGCCATAACCGCTACGCCACCACGGGTGCGACGCTGATCCGCAACGTGCAGCCGCTTTTTGCCGATTTCGAGTTCGGTGGTCTCGCCGTCGCCCATAACGGCAACCTGACCAACGCCGAGACCCTGCGCAAGGCACTGGTGCGGCGCGGCTGCATCTTCCAGTCCACCACGGATAGCGAGGTGTTCATCCACCTCATCGCCATATCGCTCTACGCCAATGTGGTGGACCGGCTGATCGACGCGCTCAAGCAGGTGCTGGGCGCGTATTCGCTCATCGCCATGTCGCGTGAGGCGCTGATCGGCGTGCGTGACCCGCTGGGCGTGCGCCCGCTGATCCTTGGCCAGATCCGCGAGGAAGACGGCACGACCGGCGCATGGGTGCTGGCCAGCGAGACCTGTGCGCTCGACATCGTGGGCGCCGAGTTCGTGCGCGATGTCCAGCCCGGTGAGATCGTGATCATCAATGACGATGGCATCCGCTCGGTCCATCCCTTCGGCACCACGCAGTCGCGCTTCTGCGTGTTTGAATACATCTATTTCGCCCGGCCCGATTCCGTCATGAATGGCAAGGCCGTGTATGACACCCGCAAGCAGATCGGCGTGGAACTGGCGCGTGAAAGCGCGGTGGAAGCCGATGTGATCGTGCCGGTGCCGGATTCGGGCGTGCCCTCGGCCATGGGCTTCGCCGCCGAAAGCGGGATACCCTTCGAGCTGGGCATCATCCGCAACCATTATGTCGGCCGCACCTTCATCGAACCGACTGACCAGATCCGCAACCTGGGCGTCAAGCTGAAGCATTCCACCAACCGCCCGGTGCTGGATGGCAAGCGCGTCGTGCTGGTCGATGATTCCATCGTGCGCGGCACGACATCACGCAAGATCGTGGACATGGTGCGCGCGGCGGGCGCGAAGGAAGTGCACATGCGCATCTCCTCGCCGCCCACCACCCATTCGTGCTTCTACGGCATCGACACACCCGAACGCAGCCAGCTTCTTGCCGCCCAGCACAGCCTTGATGAAATGGCCAAGCTGATCGGTGTGGACAGCCTTGCCTTCATCTCCTTCGACGGGCTGTACCGCGCGCTGGGCTACAAGGACCGCCAGGCCGCATGCAACCGCTACTGCGATGCCTGCTTCACTGGCGATTACCCGATTGAACTGGTGGATTACGAAGCCGAGCATCACCCCGAGCCTGCATGAACCACGCCCCCACCAGCCCTGACCTGCGCGGGCGCGTCGCCCTTGTAACCGGGGCCAGTCGCGGTATCGGACAGGCGGTGGCCGTGGCACTGGCGCGCGCGGGCGCGCGGTGCATCGTAGTCGCGCGCACGCAGGGCGGGCTGGAACAGACCGATGACCTGATCCGCCAGCATACGGGGCAGGAAGCCATCCTGCTGCCGCTGGACCTGACGGATGGCGAGCGCCTCGACACACTCGGCCCCTCCATCGCGGCGCGTGAGGGCGGGCTGGACATCATGGTCCATTGCGCGGGCGCGCTGGGCGTCCTGTCCCCCCTGCCCCATATCCGCCCGCAGGACCTGGCCGCCGCCATGCAGGCTGGTCCCCTGACCACATGGCGGCTGATCCGCACACTCGGCCCGCTGCTTGAACGCGCCCCCGCCGGGCGGGCGGTCTTCCTGACCGACCGCCACGCCCGCCATCCCACACCATTCTGGGGCATGGTGGCGGCAACACGCGCAGCGCAGGATGCGCTGGTGATGACATGGGTGCGTGAACTGCCGCAGGGCAGCCCGCTACGGATCAACCTGTTTGAACCCGGCATGGTCGCGACCCGCCTGCGCAGGCTGGCCATGCCCGCGCTGGACATGGCCAGCCTGCCCACGCCCGAGGCCATCGCCCCACGGATCGTGCGCCTGTGCCTGCCGGGTTCCCAGCCGCAGGGCGCGTATGTGCAGGCAGACACCATGCAGGAGATACGGGCATGAGCAAGGCCACCCCCGCCACCACGGCGCTGGAAAAGGCGGGCGTCACCTTTGACGTTGTTGAATACGAATATGATCCCACCGCCGCGCAGACCGGCAACCATGCCGCCGCCGCCATAGGCGAGGCGCCGGAACGGGTGTTCAAGACACTCATGGTCATGGTGGATGGCCGCCCGGCCTGCGTGGTGGTGCCGGTCGCCGCCACACTCAGCATGAAAAAGGTGGCCGCAGCCTTTGGCGGCAAGTCAGCCGAGATGATGCAGCCCGCCGCTGCCGAGCGGAGCACGGGCTTCCGCGTGGGGGGCATCAGCCCCTTTGGCCAGCGCCGCCGGGTGCGCACGGCACTGGCACGTGAAGCGCTGGCCCAGCCCTCGGTCGTCATAAATGGGGGGAAACGTGGGTATCTGGTCCGCCTTTCCGCCGCCGATGCCGTTGCGGCAACCGGGGCGATCACGGCGGACCTGCTGGCCTGAAATCCCGCCCGGCGCTGGATGCGCGGCGGGCGGACAGGCCCGTGCGGTACTAGTCGCCGCCGTTATCCGCGGGCGGCTGGAAGGGCATGACGGGGTACTTGCCGCTCTTGGCAATATCTTCGGGGTCTTCCGTAGGCCCGGGCAGATAGACCGAAGGCAGCGCCTGGTTGAGGTAGGTCACGACCTGATCGCTGATATCAAGGCTGTTGTCATGCAGCGCGGCGGTCCCGGCCTGCAGCACCATGGTCATGCCACGGGCGGCGGCGATGGCGCTGACGATCTGCTGCATCTCACGCTGGACCTGGTTGAGCGCGACCTGCGCGTCTTCTTCCAGAATCCGGTTGCGGTTGCCGAACTTAGTGCGGTCGGCCATCACGCGCTTCTGCAGATCCTGCTGCTGTTCGGGTGTCGGGGCCTTGCCCGCCTTGATGATGGACTGGCGCAGCGCCTGAAGCTGGCTGTCCTCGGCGCGGACATCACGCACCAGCGCCTCACGCCGCGCACCAAGCTCGGTCTGGAGCTTCTGCACCGCCAGCGACTGCGCCATGATCTGCTGCGTGTTGAAAATGCCGATAACAGGCGCGGCAGGCCGGGAGCCAGCGGGCAGCGGCTTGAATTCCGGCACCGGCGGCATGGGCAGGATGGGGCTGCTCTGCTGCTGGCCGCCCGCATCCTGTGCCATGGCAAGGGCCGGGGTCAGGGCCAGAGCCAACCCACAAAACGCGCCGCGCAGCCGCGCGTGTCCGATCCGGGCCATAATGCTGCTGGGCATACCTGTCATCATCAGATCCATTATTGTTCTGCTACTGTCATTTCTTGCGTAGCGGATCGTATGGCGAAAGAACATACCCGCGCGGACAAAAAAACACCTTCGCGGCAAAATGGGCGGGAGCGTAATCCTACAACCGCCAGATCAGCGGTGTATGTGACAGGAAAATCAGGCACAGCCCGCCAAAGAACAGCACCCGGAACCCCCGGTTCGCCCCGGTTTCCAGAAAGTCATCACGCGTGAGGATCTGCATGAAGGAATCGGATATGCGGCCGCGCGCATCAACCGGCAGCGCCGCCAGCCGCGCGCGCCATGCATTGCGGTGGCGGGCCTGCTCGGCATGGGAAATGTTGGCCCGGCGGTAGAGCCTGTCCACATAGTCATCAAGGTCTTCGATACGGAACATCACTTCCCGCCCGTTGCGCATGGCCGCATGGGGGCCAGCCCGTACCAGGCGCAGGCATCGCAGCCGCAGCAGCGTGATACCGACATATTCCGCCGCCTCGCGCAGCGGCAGCATGCGCTTGAGGGGGAACATGTGTACTGTCGCCTGCGGATCATCTGAAGAGGATGATGTAGGGACGGTCATGACATGGAGCGTCAACCATCCCGCCCGCCGGAGTCAATGGGAATATGCCCCCCATACCCTTATGTGAGGGCATATGACCTATAGGCCGCCTTTAGGGTCAGCGGCAGACCCGGCGGCTGCCATCGGCGGCGATATAGGTGCCGGTCTGGGCGTCAAAACAGGCATTGGCCGCGCAACTGCTGACAGTGGGCGTGATGTCGGGATGGACCATGGCCCCGAGGCTGTTGGCCTCACGCGCCGCATGGCCACACAGGGGCGTATCCGCCGGTGCGGACGGGTCGTTGGTCAGCACGATGCCCGAGGGTGGCGCAGTTTCCTCCCCCGTCAGGCCGGGGGCAAAACCCTGCGGCGGGATGCGGCCCGGCGTGGCCTGCGCCGCCGCCGCGCGCGGGGCGGGCTTATGGGCGGGCTGGGCCGCGCAGCCAGCCAGCAACACCATGATGGCACCGGTAATGGCGGGGGCAGATCGTCTCATCGTCGCATGTCCTGTCCATGGCGTCATAGGTCCAGATCCCCCTGTGCCGATGTGCCGGGGCGCACGGGGCGGGCGGCGACCTGCCCGTCGGCAAAGGTCAGGGTCACCTGTGCGGCCCGGCGCGCCTGCGCGGCGTGCGACAGGGGTTTTCCCGCCCGGTCCGTCACCAGCACGTATCCCCGCTCCAGCACCGCCTGCGGCGAGAGCGAGGCCAGACGCCCGCCCTCTCCCGCCAGCCGGCTTGCACATGCGCGCCACTGCGCCACCAGCACCGCGGGCGGCACGCGCAGTCCCTGCAACAGTGCGCCCCGGCGGCCGAGATAGGTGTTCATGGCCTGCTGGCAGGCGGTCCCGGCACGGGCAAGGTCGGCGCGGCGCAGGGCAAGGATCATCTGCGGGCCGGGCAGGCGGTCGGACGCGCTGCGCAGGCTGGCGCGCCGGTGCTTTATGTAGGTGGGCCATGCCAGATCCAGCCGGTAGCCCCGGTCATCCAGCCGCCGCCGCGCGTTTTCCATGACGGTGGGCAGGTCGGGCAGGCTGGACGCCGCCCGGTCCAGACGCGCGCGCAGCCGTTGCAGCGTGCTCCCCAGCCCCCCGCGCAGGCGTGCATCACGCTGCGCCAGACCGGCCTCGAGTTCCGCGCGCACCGGCACCGCCAGTTCGGCCGCCGCCGTGGGGGTAGGCGCACGGCAGTCGGACACGAAATCAATCAGCGTCGTATCCGTTTCATGGCCCACGGCGGAAATGACGGGAATACGGCATGCAGCCACCGCGCGCAGCACGCCTTCGTCATTAAAGGCCATGAGGTCTTCCAGCCCGCCGCCGCCACGCGCCACGATCAGCACATCGGGACGTGGCAGGCCGGATGCGCCATCAATCGCATCGAAACCGGCAATGGCCTGGGCAATCCGTTCCGCCGCCCCCTCCCCCTGCACCGGCACCGGCCAGACCAGCACGGGATGCGGGAAGCGCCGCGCGATCGTGGTGCGTATGTCATGCAGCACGGCCCCCTGCGCCGATGTGACAACCCCGATCACGCGCGGCAGGAACGGCAGGGGCCGCTTGCGCCCGGCATCGAACAGCCCTTCCGCCACAAGCCGCAGGCGCAGCCGCTCGATGCGGGCCAGCAGCGCGCCCTCGCCCGCATATTCCAGCCGGTCGATCACCATCTGGTAGGACGAGCGTTCGCCATAGGCAGAAATCTTGCCGGTGGCGATGACTTCAAGCCCACTTTCGGGCTTCAGGCCCAGCCGCGAGACCGTGCCGCGCCACACCACGGCGGAAAGCTTGCCCCCTTCATCCTTGAGCGAGAAATAGAGATGCCCCGAGGGGTACCGCTTGAACTCGGTAATCTCACCACGCACGCGGATGCGGCCGAACGTACCTTCGAGCGTACGGCGGATGGCGCCTGAAATTTCGGCAACCGAAAATTCAGGGGTATTGCCGCCCATGGCCGGGCCGGAGTCGGGAAACTGTTCATCCATCGGCACAAGGTATGATAGAGACGGCCACCCCGAAAGGGCAGAGATGAAAAACGGAGAAACAAGAGTGATGCGGGTGCTGCTGGTTGGATCGGGCGGACGGGAACATGCCATGGCCACTGCCATCGCGCGCTCGCCATTACTCGACACCCTGTTCATCGCGCCGGGAAATCCGGGCACGGCGGCGCTGGGCACGAACTGCGACATACGCGCCGATGACGTGCCGGGCCTGATCGCGCTGGCGCAGCGTGAGCGCATCGACCTGGTCATTCCCGGCCCGGAAGCCCCGCTGGTGGCGGGCATTGCCGATGCGTGCAGGCAGGCGGGCATTGCCTGCGCCGGCCCCACGCAGGCCGCCGCGGCACTGGAGGGCAGCAAGACCTTCACCAAGGAAGTCTGTGACGCAGCAGGCATTCCCACCGCGCGCTGGGCGCGGTTTGACGCGGCTGAACCCGCGCTGGACTACGTGCGCCGCCATGGCGCGCCCGTGGTGGTCAAGGCCGACGGGCTTGCGGCGGGCAAGGGCGTGGTCGTGGCGCTGGATCTGGCGCAGGCGGAGCAGGCGATTACCGACATGATGACCGAGGGCACGCTGGGGCAGGCGGGCCAGAGCGTCGTGATCGAGGACTGCCTGATGGGCGACGAGGTCTCGCTATTCGCCTTCTGCGCGGGGGAGACGGCGGTGCTGATCGGCGCGGCGCAGGACCACAAGCGCATTGGCGATAACGACACCGGCCCTAATACCGGCGGCATGGGCGCGGTCTCGCCCCCCGCCGGTTTTGACCGTGCGCGGCAGGAAGCAGCGCTCGACCTGCTGGTGCGCCCCATGCTGCGCGAGATGGCGCGGCGTGACACGCCGTTCACCGGCATCATCTTCGCGGGTCTCATGCTGACACAGGACGGCCCGCAACTGATTGAATATAACGTCCGCCTGGGCGACCCGGAGGCCCAGGCCCTGCTGATCCGCCTGCAAAGCGACCTGCTGGCTGCGCTGGCCGCCGTGGCGGCGGGCCAGCTTGAACAGACGGATATCCGCTTTTCCACGCAGGCGTCGATCAGCGTAGTCATGGCCGCGCGCGGCTACCCCGGCAAACCCGTAACGGGCGGCGTGATCCGCAATATCGATGCCGCCAATGCCCTGCCGGGCGTGCAGGTGTTCCAGGCGGGCACGAAGCTGGACAGCCATGGCGAGATCGTTGCCGCCGGTGGGCGGGTGCTGAGCGTCTGCGCAACGGGGGATACGCTTGAGCAGGCCCGTGACCGTGCCTATGCGGCGGTGAAGGTGATTGACTGGCCCGATGGCATCTACCGCCACGACATAGGCCAGCGCGCGCTGGCGGCGCAGGGCTGATCCCCCTCGCCCACCGCCGCCTTCCCCTACCCGGCATCGCCACGGGGGCGGCGTGCGGTGGCCTTCCGATATCATTTCCTGTACGGAACATGGTGCCCCCATAGTCCGAAAAGCCTGTCGCCATGCCCCCCCAGTCAAAAACCGTCCTGATCGAAGGCCAAGGCCTGCATGGCGCCGCGCGCGCACGCGCCATGACGGCGGTGGCACTGTCCGTACTGCTGGCGCTGCTGGATTACGCCATTGCCAACGTGGCGCTGCCGACCATTGCGGACGACATCCACGTCTCCCCCGCCTCGGCCATATGGATCGTCAATTCCTACCAGCTTGCCAGCGTGGTCTCACTACTGCCCATGGCGGCCCTTGGCACGCGCATAGGGTTCGCGCGGCTGTGCCAGATCGGGCTGGTGCTGTTTACCGTGGCGTCCCTGTTCTGCGCGCTGTCACATACACTGCTGGTCCTGTCACTGGCGCGCGCGGTGCAGGGGGTTGGCGGTGCGTGCATCATGAGCGTCAGCATCGCGCTGATCCGGTTCATCTACCCGCATGCCATTATCGGGCGTGGAATCGCGCTCAATGGCGTGATGGTGGCGCTGGGCGTGGGGGCTGGTCCGACCGTGGCCTCCATCATCCTGACCTTCGCCACATGGCCGTGGCTGTTCCTGATCAACATTCCGCTGGGCCTGACGGCGCTGGGACTGGCGCTGGTGTCGCTGCCACGCACGCCCGTAAACCCCGGTTCGTTCGATGCGCCGAGCGCCGTGCTCAACGTACTGGCGTTTGGCGCGCTGATCATGGCGGGGGATTCGGTTGCGCACCACGCCGGGAGTGGCCGCGTCGTGGCGCTGATCGTGACCGGGCTTGTGGCGGGCTGGCTGCTGGTACGCCGCCAGCATGGGCAGGCGCACCCCATGTTCCCGCTCGACATGCTGCGTATCCGCGCCTTCCGCATGGGTACGGTGGTCGGATTCTGCGGCTTTGTCGCCTCGAACCTGTTCATGGTCTCGTTCCCGTTTACGCTCCAGTCCCTGTTTCACTACCCGGCGGCCACCGTGGGGCTGCTCATGACGCCATGGCCGGTTGGCATCATGGCCGTCGCCCCCCTTATCAGCCGGCTGGCGGACAGGATCTCGGCGGCCATCCTGTCCTCGGTCGGGCTGTTCATAACCGCGCTGGGGTTTCTGGCGCTCTACCTGCTGCCGCCTGCCCCCGGCTGGTTCGACATCGCCTGGCGCATTACGGTAGCGGGCATGGGGTTTGGCATTTTCCAGCCACCGAACAACCGGATCATGATGGTAACGGCCCCGCCCGGGCGCTCGGGCAGCGCGTCGGGCATGATCCAGATTGCGCGGCAGTGCGGGCAGGCCACCGGGGCGATGTGTGTGGCCATGATCTTTGGCCTGATCGCGCATGGCGCGGAACGTAGCTGCCTGGCCTTTGGCGCCGCTGCCGCCATTGTGGGCATGCTGTGCAGCGCCATCCGCCTGGTCCAGCCGGGTGCGGGACTGGCCCGTAAAGCATAGGGAATTTGGGGTAAGGCTCTTTTCAGGACGCTTCAGGTAACGCCGCCTTTTTAAAAAAAGGCAGCACCCAAAAACTTCTTATTTTTTATAACTTATCAAGACTTTCCGCTGGTCTTCTCATCGCCCACCAGCATATTTAGCAACACGCCGGACAGGATGCACAGCAGCACGCCATTACCCAGCAGGAGCCGCCACAGCCCTGCAAGATGGGTGAACAGGTCCGGGCACGCCATGGGCAGTACGCCCAGCCCGATGGACACGGCGGCGATCAGGCCATTGCGTGTACCCTCAAAACGGACATGCAGCAGTTCGCGTATGCCACCAATCGTGGTCATGCCGAACATGACCAGCCCGCATCCCCCCAGCACCGGCGGCGGGAGTGCGGCGATCAGCGCCCCCAACTTGGGGAACAGCCCCAGCCCGATCATGACCAGCCCCGCCGCCGCCACCACGAAACGGCTGCGGATGTCGGTTATGGCGATCAGTCCGGTATTCTGCGTAAAGGCATTATAGGGGAAGCTGTTGAACAGGCCGCCAAGGACGGTGGACAGGCCATCGGCCCGCAGCGCACCCGCTATGGTGGTGTCGGTCACCGGCATATCGACCACCCGCCCGATGGCAAGGCAGTTGCCGGTGGTCTCCGCAACGATGATGACCATGCTCAGGAGCATGATGACCACCGGCATGACATGGAATTCCGGCAGGCCGAACGCAAAGGGCATGCTGATGGCGAACCACGGCGCATCCGCCACCATGCCGTAATGCCCCATGCCACACAGCGCGGCCAGGATGCTGCCCGCCAGCAACCCCACCAGCACGCTGATATTGGCGACAAACCCCTTGCCCCAGGCCTGTACCGCCACGGTGATGAGAATGGTGATGAACGCCAGCGCCAGATTCGCCACGCTGCCAAAGCCCGGACTACCGGGCGCGCCACCGCCCCCGATCCACCGCCCCGCCACCGGCACCAGCGTCAGCCCGATGATGGTGATGAGACAGCCGATCACCACCGGCGGGAAAAACCGCATGAGCCGCGCCATGACCGGGGCCATCAGCACCATGGCCACGCCCGCGCCAATGACCGCACCAAAAACTGAAGGCACCCCGTAAATCTGCCCGATCAGCAGCATGGACGCCAGCATGGCAAAGGACGACCCCTGCACGATGGGCAGGCGCGACCCGAATTTCCAGAACCCCACACTCTGCACGATCGTGGCGATGCCCGATGTCATGAGCCCGCAATTGATCAGCAGTACTGTCTGGGCAGCGGACATGTGCATGGCGGCGGCAAAGATGAGCGGCACCGCCACCGTACCCGCATACATGACCAGCGCATGCTGGAGACCAAAGGCGAACAGCATGCCCGCAGGCAGCATTTCATCAACCGGGTGTGTTGTGCCCGTTGTCACGATCCATTTCCCCAGGCTACAGGCCGCACCCACCATATGAACGGGACGGCACTGACGCAAAGAACCCCGCCTTTGAACAAAGGCGGGGTTCCCCATGCGTGAGAGTGATCAGAAAGAAGTGGAGACCGTGCCCGTCATGGTGAAGCGCGGTTCAACCATGAAGGAGTTGCCTTCAGCCAGACGGCCGTTGGCGGCACCGTAGAACACGGGGTAGGTCGATCCACCCTGCTGGCCACCGTGATAGATCGCGCCCATCGCACCCGTCCGGACAATGGAGCCGGTCAGGTTGGTGAAGTTCAGACGGAAGGTCGGCGACTTCGCATACATGAACGGCTTGAAGTGATAGCCAAGCGACAGGGTATCCGTCACGTAGCCGGGGATACGCTCGCTGTTGTCAAGCGCCACCGACTGCGGGCCGGTGTAGTGCAGGCTACCGTTGGCAAAGAAGCCCTTGTACTTATAGGTCAGGCCGAAGTTCGCCATGATGCGCGGCGCCATGATGGCCTGCTTGCCCTTGGCCGCGTAAGTAATGCCGGAGTTGGGGTCCGTAACGTTCGAATCCTGTGTCGCATGCAGGTATTCAAACGATGCATACGGGCTGAAACCATGGAACGGACGGGTCGCGATCATGGCGTCGAAGCCGCGCATGGTCTGGTTACCCGCTTCGATCGGCATGTACTGGTTGGCGCCGATATAGGTATCCATGAGGCGGTTGGTCACGTTGTAGTTGAACAGTGACAGATCAAACATCACGTATTTGTCGTGGTAACGATAGCCCAGCTCTTCCTTGATGGAATACTGGTTCTTCAGCATCTTGGAATACTGCGGGTCCAGCCAGCCCAGATCGGTTGCACTCGGCTCACGGAAGTCACCTTCCGCGTTGATGTAGATCTGGTGGTGATCGTTAAAGGTATAGCCGATGGACAACTGCGGCAGCGGCTCCGTGGTGTTGGCGCCCATCCGGCCGGAAGCCGTGCCGTTCTTGCCATAGACCCATGACCCGGTGTTGGGGTTGGAAGTCCATCCCTTATCCCACGCATCGGACATGACGAACTTGAAGCCCGCATGGATCTGCAGCTTGTCGTTGAAGTATTTTGCCGTGTCCTGAATGAACAGGGCATGCAGTTCGTAGCCTGCATTCACACCAGTCGTGCCAAACCCCGTCTGCTGATAGGCTGCCCAGTTCGGGCTGGGGTCAGCACCATTGGCCATGGTGCTGCTGGTCGGATAGTTCTGGATGGTCTGGTTGTTTTCATACCAGTAGCCGAACGACAGGTAGTTGTGCTTGTCGAGATGACGTCCCATCTTCGCCACGACACCAACCTGACGCGCTTCATTTTCCAGGAAGTAGGCGGTCGAGTTATTCTGGCCCTGCTTCACATCCCAGTACGGGCTGCCGTTGGCGTTGGTGCCCGACGGTGACACATAAGGCGTGCCGTTACCCGGCGAACCATCCCAGCCCTGACCGAAGCTGAAATAGGGCTGCAGGTCGAACGTGAACTTCGCGGGCAGTACGACATGGACCGGCGCCGTCAGGAAGATCTGGTTCCAGTGGTCGTTGTTGTTCTTCCAGTAGTTGTCACTGGTCGGGTCGGAGTTGCGGCCGTAGCCGGTGCCGTTGTGCTTGTATGCCTCAAACGCCTGGCTGTCGGGATAGGCGTCAATCGTGAAGTCTTCGTAGTTCCAGGACACGAACAGCCGTGCATTGGACCCGTTGTCCCAGTCCTTCTGCAGCCCGAAATCGATGTGCTTGCGCGAGTTGATGCCCGAACCCATCCATGAACGCGAATGCGTGTTGGAGAACGAGAAGAAGCTGCGCACGCCGGTGTTGCCGATGTCACCCGACTCAAGGCGGATGAACTCACGCGACATGTTGTTCGTCCCGTAGGAGAAATCCGTCATGCCGCCGAATTTGTGCGATGCCGTGTGGGAACGCTCGCTCAGCACGCCGCCGGCAGCGGACATGACCGGCAGGTCGGTGCCCGCGCTGCCCGGCGTGACTTCCACGCTCTCGAGGTTTTCGGAATCGATGTCTTCGTTGAGGTATTTGGCAGCCGCCGCGGGCGCGCCGTCCAGCATAAGCCCCATGTCCAGATCGGTCAGGCCACGTGTCTGGATCTGGCCACCTTCCATGCCCGAAGGATCGGGCGTGGTCACGTTCATGCTGGGCAGGTTCTTGACCAGATCGAGCGCGGTGCTGGTCGGGTTGCGCATTTCGATGAACTGCTTGCTCACGGTCTGGACCGCATGGGGAGCCGTTTCCAGCCGCATCATGCCGCCACCGCCATCATTCGCATGCCGCGACGAGGCGACACGGATGACTTCGGGGTCCTGATGGTTGACCACACCGGCAGGCTTTGCCGCGGCCGTGGTCGTGGCCGGTTTCGCGGCAGCTGTGTGCTTCGGCGCCGTGGCGACACGCTTCGTGGCCTGCTGCTGCGTCTGATCGGGCGTTGCCGCCTGTGCCAGCCCATCAGCCCCCGTGGCGATACAGACCGTGCCCACCAGGCACGACATGGCACGCAGGCGCGCCTTCAGCCCTGGCATGCCCAGCCCCGCAAGGCCGGTACGACCACCTGCGTTCCGTACCTGGCGTTTTACCGCGCTATAAATATCCCGGCCCGTCTTCATTCATTCCCCCGCGATCTGTTTGCGCCCCGATGCCTCGGCGGCCCTACGGTCTTCCAGTGGCAGCCATCCCCGTCTGCCATAACCACCTTGTGGCCTGTCCTGTTACCGGTCATGCCAAGGTAGTTACGGAAACTGAACATTCCGCATATATGTTGACTTAAGAAATACACATGAGCGCGGAAAGTTTAAAAAACGCAACACGCTGTTTATCTATTTAACAACACCATGCCGCCACATGACACGGATTATACCATCTTACTGAAAAACAACAATTTTGTTTGTTTCTGATAATGGTTTTCATAACAGGATGCGGCGGGAACGCTGCCAACAATGTGGGCTTTGTGGCTTTGCTGCCACAGACCGGACAGGTCTCCTGCCTCAAAAAAAGGCATTTCCATCCGAGAATCACGACATAAAAAAAACGGCCCCTCCCGCAGGAGAAGCCGTCTCATCTGACCAGACTGTACAATAAATCAGAAATACACAGTGTTACTGCGCATCCATGAACTGGTCGCTGCCAACAATACCCAGCTTGCTCACGCCCAGTCGCTGCGCATCCGCCAGAACCCGCGCCACGACCTTGTAACTGGCCAGGCGGTCGGGGTGGATGTGCATCTCGGGCTGGACCGGCTGCGCTGCCGCTTCGGTAAAGCGGGCCCGCAGGTCCGCGTCATCCGCAACGGGTTCGCCATTCCAGGTAATGGTGTTGTCAAAATCAATCGCCACCGTATCCACCACCGGGTCCGGCTGTGGCTGGGACGGCGGCGGGTTGCCCTGCGGCAGGTCGATCGAGACTGAATGCGTCTGGAGCGGAATGGTGATGATCAGCATGATCAACAGCACCAGCATGACGTCAATCAGGGGCGTGGTATTGATATCAACAATACCTTCATCCTCTGTCGTGCTGTTTGAGCCGACATTCATGCCCATGGTGTCTACTCTCCCGAAAATGGCCGGGGGATGAACCCCGGCCGGGAATGGATATCAGCCGTGCGGCTGCTCGGTAATGAAGTCAATGTGGACGATACCCGCCTGCTGACAGGCCGCGATGACCCGGCCCACACCTTCATAATGCGCCGCCTGGTCCCCACGGATCTGGATCTGTGGCTGCGGGTTCTCCACCGCCACATGCTCCAGGTGGGATTCAAGGTCGGCATAGCTGGTGAGCGGCGTCTCGTTCCAGTATGTCTCCCCCTTCGGCGTCACCGCAATCACGACGTTGTTCTGCAACGTCCGGGTGGGCTGGTTGGCATCCATCGGCAGGCTGACCTTGATGGTATGCGTCGCAACGGGGATGGTGATCAGGAAGATGATCAGCAGCACCAGCATGACGTCGACAAGCGGTGTGGTGTTGATGGCCGACACCACCTCGTCTTCATCGTCGCCACCTCCAACTTGCATACCCATGATCAGGCCACCCGGTTATCGATAGTCGTTGTGGTCGGGGAGTTGTCGGGATGGATGGTGATGTCGCCACCATGACGATAACCACCCATCAGGATCGACTGCACGTCGGCCGCGAAGTTGCGGATACGGTCCATCGCACCCTTGTTACGGCGCACCAGCAGGTTGTAGCCCAGAACCGCAGGCACGGCGGTGCCCAGGCCGATGGCGGTCATGATCAGGGATTCACCCACCGGACCGGCAACCTTGTCGATCGAGGCCTGACCCGCGATGCCGATGGCCGTCAGAGCGTGGTAGATACCCCAGACCGTGCCGAACAGACCCACGAACGGAGAGGTCGAACCCACGGTGCCGAGGAAGGCAAGACCGCCCTGCAGCTTGGTCTGGATCACGTCAACCGAACGCTGGATGGACATCGTGGTCCAGGAATGCAGGTCGATGGATTCCTGCATCGTGCCTTCGTGGTGTTCGGCAGCCTTCACGCCCGTATCGGCAATGTAGCGGAACGGGGAGTTGGCGGGCAGAGCGGCGGCGCCGTCCTTGATGGAGCCCTTGGTCCAGAAATCGCTGACCACCTGCTTGGCAGCCGCCATGACGCGGGCCTGCTCGAAGAACTTGGTGATCATGATGTACCACGTGCCCAGCGACATGAAGACCATGATCAGCAGGACGCCACGGGCAATGAAGTCACCATTGGCCCACAGCGCGCCCAGACCATAGGGGTTGCCTTCCGGTGCCTTGGGCGCTTCTTCCGCCGGCGGGGTCGCATCCGCGGCGGGAGCGGGTGCCGGGGCCGGAGCGGGCGCTTCAGCCGGGGCCGCATCCGTGGGCGCGGGGGCCGGGGCGGCGTCGGTCGGGGGTGCCGTCTGCACGGGCGGGACATCCGCGCCCGGGGCCGGGGTTACGGG
>NZ_QUWV01000100.1 GCF_003403295.1 Komagataeibacter melaceti
TGCCGGACGGGCAGGTCTTCCTGCCCCCGCCCCCCGGCCCGGATACCGCGCAGCGCGCGACGGATGCCAGCATCTACGCCATGACCCGCGCGCTGGAGGGCACGCCCCGGTGGCAGCTTGCGCAGGCCGATAACCGTGACACACCGGCCCATATGGTCTCCGCCTTTTCATGCGCGGTGGGCTTTACCCTGCCGCCGGAACGCCTGCCCGAACTGGTCGGGCTTATGACACGCATCGAACGGCGTCTGGCACCTGCCGTGCATGAACAGAAAATGCTCTGGAACCGTCCCCGCCCGTTTGCCGAGGCCGAACTGCCGCTCTGCATCCCCCTGCGGCCCGACCTGAAGCAGGACCCTTCCTACCCATCATTCCATGCAACGCTGGGCTGGGTGGCGGGGCTGGTGCTGTCCGACATACTGCCCGAACGCACGGCATGGATCATGCAGCGCGCGCGCGTGTTTGGTGAAAGCCGCGTGGTGTGCGGCGTGCAGTGGCATAGCGATGTGGTGGCCGGGTGGCTCAATGGCGGCGTGCTGTATTCCGCCATGGAGCAGGACGAGGGCTTCCGGCAGGAAATGGATGCCGCCCGTGCCGAAGTCATGGCCCTGCGCGCCACCATGGCCGCACCCCCCGCCGCCACATGCGCGGTGGAGACGGATGCCGCCGCCCATCCGCCCCAGTAAGGTTGCGCGTAAGGTTATGCGCGGATCAGGACAGGAACCCGATCCGCTTGTTGCCCTCACGTCCCGCGATTTCGGCCTGAAGGCGCTCAAGCAGTTCGTCAGGCGTCAGGGTTTCATCCAGCAGGCGCGCGCGGCGGAGTACGAGCGCGAAGTCCGATGGCACCAGCGTCTGGGCATGGCGCAGGCCCGCGGGCGGTTCCTGCCCGAAGAACCGGCGGAAGGCATGCGCCGCCTGTTCATGGGTCAGGTAGCCAAAGCGCGCCCGGAACAGGAAGCGCCGCATGCTGGCGGGGTCCAGCTTCTCCACCAGGTTGGTGGTGCAGGCAAAAGGCAGGGGATGCTGTTCCATCCATGTCAGCATCTCGTTGACCTGGCTGACCTCCCATGACCGCTCGGCGGCACGGCGGTCCCCCAGCAGGCCATCGGCCTCGTCAATGATCAGGAACGCACCGCTGTCACACGCTTCGGCAAAGGCGGCGGCGATCTGCTGCTCGCTCTGGCCCACATATTTGTCCAGCAGGTCGGAGGCGCGCTTCTGCAGGACCGGCATGTCCATTTCCGCCGCCAGATGGCGGGCATAGGCGCTCTTGCCCGACCCCGGCGGCCCGGACAGCAGCAGCGAGACCGCGCGTGGCGCACCCGGCCGGGCAAGGCGGCGGGTCAGGGCCTGCAGGTCACAATCCGCATTGATCAGGGTGGCGTCGTAATCGGTCACATCGGGCTGTGACGGCATGGGCATCTGCCCCCCCGCCGCCGCGCGGGCCAGCCCGGTCGCGATCATGCTGGCCATGGCGGAATCACCGCCTGCCAGATGGGTCGAGCGCAGCGCGTTGCGGAAGATGGCAGGGGCTGCCGGAATGGCACGGGCCAGATCAGCCGCGTCTGCCGGGGCAAGGGCGACCTTTTCCTCCCGCGCCATGTCCTGCCACAGCCGGGTGCGTACGCCGATGCCGGGCTGGCGCACCTCGATGCACAGCGCCATGCGCCGCGCGATGGCGGGGCCGAGCGTGTTCAGGTCGTTTGCGGTCCAGATCACGGGCGTGCCGCCCTGTTCCAGCATGCGGTGGAAGAAGACGCGGCTGTAGGACTGCGGCGGGTCGAACAGGCTGGAGGTGAACAGGTCCTCCGCCTCGTCAAACAGGAGGATGGATTCCGTATTGCGCAGCAGGCGCGTGCTGCACCGCAGGTCCGCCAGCCGTTCATGACGGGAGGGTTCATCCCCCGCGCTGTCAGCCTCGCCCACCGGATACAGGATCGCGCCGATATGGTGCGCCAGTGTTGCTGCGAATTCGGTCTTGCCGGTTCCGGGCGGCCCATACAGCAGGATATTGATGCCCGTGCTGTGCTGGCGGATGGCGGCGGTCAGCAATTTGGCCGCGATTTCGGCCTGCTGGCCCAGATGGGCGAAGGCCTCCCACGGCAGGGTGGCCGCGCGCGGCTGGCCCAGCAGCAGGGAGCGGATATCGCCCACCACGTTCGCGCGTCGGTTCATAAGCGCCATGAGCCGGGGCAGAAGGGTGATGTCACCGTCCTCATCCACGGTCATGAGGCCGCTCATGCGCAACTGTCCGTCCGGGGCGAGGGCGGTGGCGAGGTCGTCTTCCTCCTGCCCCAGCAGCAGGTGCAGCAGCGGGATGTCCTCGCACAGGAACGGCCCGCGCGAACGGTTTTCGCACAGGTCATCCCACAACTGTTCAAAATGGCCGTTCAGGCGGTAGCACATGGCCAGGCCCAGAACCTCGCTTGCAACGCGGCCCAGCCCCGTGGCCTGCGTCAGTTCCGCAAGCCATGTATCCACATAGCCATGTTCGCCGCCGTGCTGCACGCGCGCCTCGTCCAGCGCGTGGCCAAGGCGCTTCCATTCCAGTGCGGTGGGCGGGTTTTCACCATCATGGCGGGGGGCGGCGGGCAGCACCTTGTCCGGCAGGTCAAGGTCGGGCTGGGCCTGCACCACGCAGCGCACCAGCGCCCCGGCATCGCGTGATCCACGATGGATCGAACCATGCAGCGTACACAGCATTTCCAGCAGGCGGCGCGTCTCGCCACGCACGCGCGGCGAGCGGGCCTGTACCGTCCTGCGGCGGGGTGCCGGTCTTCTGCTTTTGGCTAATGCCATCAATCGGGTCTCCTGCTACTCCGGTATGAATATAGGTCTTGCAGGCCCGGATGTCGTGGGGGAGGGCGATATGTTTTTTCCTCCCCCCGGTTTCTACTGGCTCCGATGCGACAGGGCAAAGCCGGTTTCCACCTGGCTGAGCAGGGTATCAAGCTCCGTGCGCCGCAGCGGGTCGGTGCCGGTGGCCACGTGGGTCAGGGCGCGCTTTTTCAGGCTTCCCGCCACTTTCGGGTTTACGGGCCGGTCCGAGCCATTGCGCAGCAGGTCGGCAATGGTCGCGCCCTGCGTGTGGGCGGCCTGCGCCACGGCGAAGGCGAGGTGGTTGACCACGTTCTCCATCTCGAACCGCCCGAAGCGCGAATGGCAGCGGCTGAGCTGTTCCAGCGCCGTGGCGTAGCGTTCCACCGGGCTGGACTGCCCGATTGCGCGGAAATGCTGGTTGTGATGCGCCATGGCCAGGTTGTGTTCCTCGCGCGCCAGATCCCATTCACCTATGGCGGTGCATTCCGTCTGGATCAGGCAGTGCAGCGCACGCGCATTCAGGCAGGCGGAAACAAAATCGGGATAGGTGATGTCATTCCAGCTTGGAGATCCCCCGCCGCGCCGCATGGCGAAACGGAAGCCCCGCCGCCCGTCGATCCCGTACAGGATGGTGGCCGCGCCCCGGCAGAGCGGGTCGGTCCCGGTCACCATGATGTGCCCGGCATCGGTGCGGTGCATGTAATGCTGCCACGTCAGCACATCGAGCAGGCTTTCATCCTCCACCACCCGGTCCGTATGGCGGCGGGCGTGGATCATGAAGCTGGTGGCCGACAGGCCCGTCACCGCGCGCGGCGCGAAATCGACCTGCCACCACAGGCATGCCCGGATCAGGTGGAACGCCAGCGCGTCGCACAGTTCCAGCAGGCTGGTGTTTTCCGCTTCCGTATCGCCTGCCTGGACATCGCACAGGGCCCGGACCGCCTTGAAGCGGTTTGACAGGAGATCAAGCTGGCGGGCCAGCGGCTGCCAGGGGTCGAAATAGTTCACCAGCTTTTCGGGCCGGGAATGCTGCAGATGCCAGGTAGCCGGGGCGGAGCGTGTTTCACGCATCGGGCGGTCCTTGAACTAGGTGTAACCAGAGGAACTGCATGATCGGGCAGTGTGTTTTCGCGGGGATGCCTGCTCCCTGCCGGGCCATCACGCATGGGGGCGGGGGTGAAGGGTTATGCCGGGTCTGGATTGTGTATCGGGGCATCGGGTCGGGCTGGCGCGGGAAGACCTTCCACAACGCCATTAAGAATCATTATAAGGGCAAAAACGTGATAATGGTTATTAATATCATATTAAATCCATGACAGGTTGCGATGTGCCTTGCCGTCGCGCTGTCCGGATGCGGCCGTAACACGGCATGGGCGGTCCGGTTCGGGCATGGCACGCGGCTGTGAACGGCCGGGCATGGATTTGCAAACATTGAAGTGCTGCAATATGCCAGACGCCATCATACCCGATGTATAATGGCAGGAGAAAGGCAGGCATGGCCAACGTGGAACAGCCCCGGCGGCGGACCATACGTGATGTCACGAAGGGGGAAGTGCCCGGCGTGTGGCTGACAGCCTATACCGCGCCCATGGCCAGCATGCTCGACCCGCATGTTGATGTGCTGCTGGTGGGGGATTCGCTGGGCATGGTGGTCTATGGCCTGCCTGACACGCTGGGCGTCAGCATGGACATGATGATCGCCCATGGCGCGGCGGTGGTGCGCGGCTCGCGCCAGGCGCTGGTGGTGGTGGACATGCCGTTCGGCTCGTACCAGGAATCACCCGCGCAGGCGTTCCGCAACGCCGCCCGCATCATGGCGGAAACCGGCTGCGGCGCGGTCAAGCTGGAAGGCGGCGTGGAAATGGCGCCCACGGTCAGCTTCCTTGCCGCGCGTGGCATACCCGTATGTGGCCATGTCGGGCTCATGCCGCAGGCAGTCAAGGCCACGGGCGGCTTCCGCACGCAGGGGCGTGATGTGGAGCAGGCGAGCAAGGTGCGGGCGGATGCCCACGCCATTGCCGGGGCCGGGGCCTTCGCCATCGTGCTGGAGGGCACGGTGGAACCTGTCGCGCGCGAGATCACGACCGGCCTCGATGTGCCGGTCATCGGCATCGGGGCTTCCCCCGCATGTGACGGGCAGGTGCTGGTGGTTGATGACATGATCGGGGCGTTTGGCGGGTTCACCCCGCGCTTTGTCCGGCGCTATGCCGATGTGGGCGGCGTGATTGACGATGCCGCCGCACGCTATGCGGCAGACGTGCGCGCCCGGAGCTTTCCCGGCCCGGCGGAATGTTTTGGCGTGCGCCGCCAGATCGAGCAGGGCTGAAGCCGCGCGGGGTTCGCCGGTTTGCCGTTCAGAACCCCGAAGCCGCCGTGAACAGCACTGCCAGCCCGCCGCCCACGTAGTATTGCGGGCCATCAGCAGCCGTAAGCGTGGGCGTGGCCACGCCGGACAGGTAATGCTGGTTGGTGATGTTGATGAAATTCATCCGGAATTCGGGATGCGAGAGGAAGGCATGGTCGTCCATGCGGTAGCCGATGGCCAGGTTGCCCGTGGTGTGGTCGGGCATGCGCTCGTCATTCATGAAGGTCGAGTACTGCCGCCCCGTGTAATGGACGGAAGCCATGCCGAAGATGTGGCCGTCATCATAACTCAGCCCGGCGGAGGCCTGTAGCGTGGGGCTTTCCACCGCCGTCCTGCCGCGTGTGTGGAGCAGCCCGGTGGCGGAGGGAATATCGTCATCAATGGTTGCGCGCAGGTACTCCCCGGACAGGTAGGGCGCGAAATGGTGCCACGGCCTGAGCCCGATTTCTACATCCACCCCGCGTGATGTCTGCCCCCCGCCATTGATGGTGGAATCCACCTGCGCGCCGTTCACGTTCAGCAGGGTCTGGATTTCACGGTTGGTGAAATCGTAGTTGAACAGGGTCAGGCTGCCGATGATCAGGTTGCCGTTATAGCGGTAGCCCAGCTCCTCGGAGACGGAATATTCATTCTTGAGCTGCGTGGCGATGCCGCTGGCCGTCACGCCGCCAAACAGGGCGCTTTCATCGGGGGTGCGGAAATTGGTCGTGGTGTTGAAGAACACCATGTGCCGTGGCGTGATGCGATAACGGATCGCGATGCGGGGCAGGGGCACCGCCGTATTGCTGCCCGCCGCACTCTGCACCCCGGCGGAGGTGGTGGTGCCATGGCGGTCCAGCATCACTTCCTTGAATCCCACATCCACCATGAGCCTGTGGCCAAGGAAATGCATCCGGTCCCCCAGGTACAGCGCATTGGTCTGGGAAATCATGTGGTAGCTGCCTGCATCGAGCTGCTGGCCATCGGGCAGCAGTACCGTGCGGCTTATGCGGTCCACCCATATGTCGGCCGCGTTGCCGCTAGCGCTTACGGCGGTGAAGGGCTGGTGTTCGCTGTCATCGGAATAGTCGTACCAGTAACCGAACACCAGGTCATGGTTGCCAAGCTGCCAGTCCAGCGCCGCGTTGAAGCCGGAACGGTAGCTGGTCTGGGTCCAGTTGGCGCGCACCACGGCATCCGCGTCCGGAACACCGGCGGGGCTGGGGCCGCTGAACATGCCCGTCTCCCCCATGGTGGTGCCGCCGGGGTCATTGCCATAGCTCCACTGGGCATAGGGCGTGAGCTTGAGGTGCAGGTTGTCCGCCAGCGTCAGCCGCGCGGGGGCGGCCATGTAGAATATCCGCTCGGGCTGGCGGTACAGCGCCCAGTAATCCGTGCCCCCGGCGGCGTCGTTGGGGTTGTAGGTGGCGGCAAGGTTGTTCGCCGCGCCGTGCGGGCCTTCGGCCTGCCAGTCCGCCTTGTCCACGGGGGGATAATAGCTGGCGACCATGGTGTTCCATGTGCCGATGACCGAAACACGGTTCCCCGCCCCCCATTCGCGCAGGAACTTGAAGTCGATGTGCTGGCGTTCGTCATGGCCGGGGCCACGCCAGTTATCGGTATAGCCGTGGGAATAAGAGACAAAGCCGCGTATGCCGGTATGCCCGATCTGCCCGGTTTCCAGCCGCAGGAACTGCCGGTTGGTATTGTACGAACCATAGGAGACATCCGCATACCCCCCCGCACGGGTGGAGGGGTCACGGAAGGACATGTCCATAAGCCCCCCCGCCGCGTTGAGCACCGGGGCGTCCAGATCCGCCGATCCCTGCTCCAGCGAGACACTCTGGTAATTCTCGGTATCGGCAAACTGGCCGGGGTAGCCGTTGTAATAGGCGATGTCGTTCAGCGGCATGCCTTCCAGCAGGTAGCCGATCGAATCCCCGCCCAGGCCGCGCACGCTGATATTGGTCTGGGGTGAAAAGCCAAGCGGGTCGGAGGAGGAGACATTGGCGCCGGGCAGCAGGCTGACCATGTCGAACGCCGTGGCGCTGGGGGCCTGCTTGCGCATGAAATCCGTGCTGATGGTGCTGATGGACTTGGCTGCGTCCTCCGCCCGGATCAGCCCGCCGCCGGGCTGGGTGCCAACCACGCGCTGGCTTGTTACCGTTAGCGTTTCCACCTTCTCGGCGGGGCGGGTGGCGGGCCGGGCCGTGGTGACGGGGGGCGGCGTGTTGTCATTGCCCACGGCTACGCCCGGGCCCAGCCCCAGCATCGCACCCAGCGCTGCCGTAAGCATGTGCCGGCATGAAAAGGCGCGGCCATCGGGCGCGACTGGGGGGCAGGGCGTGCGCGGCATTGGGTGTTCCTGAAAAAAGTCTTTTTATTTCATTGTTTTGTGCCATCCCGGGCCGGGCATGACATCGCTTGAACAAATCGGGGACCGCTATAATATACGCATAAGGCGTATCGTAAGCCCTGTTATCGGGCATATCCCGTATAATTGTGCGGGCAGGCAGGAAGGTTCGCGGGTGGGACAGGAATCGGCACATATCGTACGCAGCTACGAGCAGGAACTGGAGCATCTGCGCTCCATGATGGCGCGCATGGGCGGGCTGGTGGAGCGGCAGACATCGCAGGCCATCGCCGCCATTGCCGACCGTGACGAGAACGCCGCCGGCGTCGCCTCCGACCTGGACCCGCAGGTCGATACGCTGGAGCGCGATGTGGAGGCCATGGTCATCCGCATCCTCGCCCTGCGTTCACCCGTGGCCGGGGACCTGCGGGAAGTCGTCTCCGCGCTGAAGATCACGGGGGACATGGAGCGTATTGGTGACTGTGCAGCTTCCATCGCGCGGCGTTCGCTGCGGGCGGAACTGCTGACATCGCGCATCTCGCTCAGCGGGCTGCGGGGCATGGGGCGGCTGGTGCAGGACAACCTGCGCCGCGCCATTGATGCCATGAGCCAGCGCAATCCCGACCTTGCGCGTGAGGTCTGGCAGTCCGATACGGCGGTGGATGAACTGTACAACGCCATGTTCCGTGAACTGGTCACGTACATGATGGAAGACCCGCGCAATATCGGGGCCTGCACGCACCTGCTGTTCATTGCCAAGAACCTCGAGCGCATCGGTGACCACGCCACCAACATTGCCGAGCGTGTCTATTACACCGCAACGGGCGAGATCCTGCCCGTTGTCCGGCCGCGTGGCGGGTTTTCAGGGCAGGGGAACTGACATCCGTGCAGGGTGAAAAATCACTGCGTATCCTTGTGGCGGAAGATGACGCCGCCCTGTCCGTTATGCTGGTCTATAACCTTGAGGCGGCGGGCCATGCCGTCATGCCGGTGGATAACGGCGTGGACGCCCTGCGCGAAGTGGCGGAGTGGAAGCCCGACCTGGTGCTGCTGGACTGGATGATGCCCGGCCTGTCCGGGGTGGATTTGTGCCGCAGGCTGCGCATGGCCACCGCGACGCGGCACCTGCCGGTCATCATGCTGACCGCACGCGGAGAGGAACAGGATTCCATCCGCGCGCTGGACCTTGGCGCTGATGACTATCTGGTCAAGCCATGTGCGATGGATGTGCTGCACGCGCGCGTGCGCGCCGTCATGCGCCGCAGCCGGGGGGCTGCCGCAGTTCCTGCTACGGCCCAGAGCGATGATGAGCTGAGCTTTGCCGACATAACCCTTGACCACGGGGCGCGGCGCGTGACCCGGGCGGGGAGTGCGCTGGCGCTGGGGCCTACGGAATACCGCATCCTGCTGCATCTCATGCGCAATCCGCGCCGGGTGTTCTCACGTGCGGAAATACTGGCCGCCGCATGGGATGACCGCATCCATGTGGAGGAGCGTACGGTGGATGTGCATATCCGCAGGCTGCGCATCGCGCTCAATGCCACGGGCGGGCCGGACCTGATCCGTACGGTGCGCTCCAGCGGTTATATGCTTGATGACGGGAAGGTGGACTGAACGCCGTCCACCGTGTGGTCACGTTCCAGCTTCGCGTAGCGTTTCAGCGCGCGGTCACGGCGCAGGCGTGACAGGCGCTTTATCCAGAAAATGCCGTTGATCTGGTCGATCTCGTGCTGGAGGCACACGGCCAGCAGGCCATCCGCTTCATCCTCGGCCTGCGTGCCATCAGGCCGGGTGTAGCGCACTCTTACGCGCGCGGGCCGGGTGAGGGGCGCGTGGATGCCGGGCATGGACACGCTGCCTTCTTCCTGCGTTGCGGTTTCAGGGCTGTGCCAGACAATTTCCGGGTTGGCATAGACGCGCGGGCCGTGCCCGTCCGTGGGCAGGTCAATCACCACAAGCCGCTGCGCGATCCCGACATGGCATGCGGTAATGCCGATGCCGGGGGCCGCGTGCATGGTTTCCAGCAGGTCATCCGCCAGTTGCCGCGTGGCGGGCGCGGTGGCGTCAACAGGTTCCGCCACCTGTTCCAGGCACGGATGGGGAAAGCGGATGATGGGCAGGATGGCCATGGATCAGTACAGGAAGGGACCGTTATCGTCCGCGTTCAGGTTGGTGTAATAGGGAATGTAGAAATTCATGCCGAACGGGCTGTAGGTATGGTCCACGCCCGATACGGGGCGCAGCGGCTTGACGTTGTGTTCAGCCAGGCAGTCATACAGCGTCTCGCGCAGGTGGGCTGTGTCCTTGTCCGATTTGGGCGTGCCATAGAACAGGTCATGCGCGAAGGGTTTGCAGGCCTCGGGCGTGTGGTCGTAATACGCTGCGTACTGGTTCTGCCTGTTCTTGCTGATGTCCTCGTCCGTGATCCACTGATGCGTGGCGACGGAGGTGTTCCAGATCTGCTTCCAGCCCGTATGCATGTGGGACAGGCGGGCGATGGCGACCCCGTCCTGCCGTGTGCCATCGCGGCGCACAAGGCTGCCGTGGCAGGCCATGACCTGCACATGGTCGTTATAGATCGCACTCTTGACCGTGCCGTCCTCGAACCGGATGGCGGGCGACGTTGCGCCGGGTGTCTGGTTGGCGGCGGTCACGATGGCGGCGGTTACCGTGGGCTGGCGGCAGTAATTCGCCATGGGGCGGGGCATATGCTGCGCGCAGGCGGCCAGACCGAGCGGGATACAGATAGCAACAAGACGGCGCAACGGTTTCTTCCTCTGCTATGTGGCGCATGACAGTATCATGCGCCTCTCCGCTCTGGCCTATAGAAGCGGGATTGACCCCACAACAATATAAATTTTCAACACCGCCCTGTGCTTTTGTCTCTTTCCTGCCACAGCCCGCGCGCCAGTGCGGGCGGGGCGGCCTGCGGTATCAGAATGTCAGGCTGCTATGCAGGCCAAAGACGGCCTCGTTACCCACGCGGCGGGAGGTCGTCCAGTCATAGACCCCGCCGGAGGGATGCCAGATGTACTGGAAGTCCGGCTGCATCACCATCCATGGCGTGACCTGCGCCTGATAGGTCAGTTCAAGGTGGTTTTCATTGCCCTGCACCATGGTGCCGCTGTCACGGTCGAACTGGCGCTGGCCCGAACTGGCGCGGCCGATCCCCCAGCCCAGGCCGACCGTATCGTTGTCACGCCCTTTGAACGGGGCCTTGAGGTTGATGCCTGCATCAATGGCGAAGCTGATCAGGTTGCGGTCGCCGCCATTGCCGGTCGCGCGTGCAAATACGCCCACCGAGCGCGGTGACGTGAGCGAGGGCCGCCAGATCATCTGGTCAATGATGCCATAGACCATCCAGTTGCCCCGGTCCCACCGGGGCGTCAGGTCGCTCTGGGTGCTGTTGGGGTTGACCGATGCCGCGCCCAGCGAGCCGCCATTGCGGTTGTAGCGGTAATCGGGGAATTTGGCCGTATCATAGTACCCACCCAGCTTGTACACGCCCGGCAGGCCGGGGTTTTTCGTCACGTTGGTCATGTCGGCGGGCTGGGGGTTGAGCGCGTATT
>NZ_QUWV01000101.1 GCF_003403295.1 Komagataeibacter melaceti
TCCACCGGAGAAGCTCAAGAAGTTTCCTCAGCGCCGCCGGTGAAGCGGGATATAGGACCACCCCAGCTAACCGTCAATCAAAAAATGATGGGAAAATGGAAATTAAATGCCCGAAATCAGATAAATCGCGGAAAACCGCCATTAATGAAAAACAACTTTCTGCAGGACGGAACGGCTGCACGCCCGGCTTTCCGTTTTGGTAAATTATGTCGTTCCATGTCAGCATAATTCCTATCCAATTAAGGCAGGCGTAATGCCGTGCATTTTGCGACATACCCGCCAGTACCTTGCAACACATCGCTACAAACAGGTTTTCATGCCGAATCCTTCAGACAAATCCTCCCTCATCCGTCAGGTTAATGACCGCATCGCCGTACGGATGACGTTCATCTTCGGGAGCATCTGGTGTGTTTACGCATTTCTGGTGTTTTCGCTGATCCCGCTGGCAGCGCCTGCGTGGCAGAATACGCTGCTTTACATAAGCAACTGCATCCAGCTCGTGGCCCTGCCCGCCCTGATGGTGGGCAATGCCGTGCTGAGCCAGGGAAGCGACCAGCGCGCGGCGGAAGATCATGCCGCCCTGATTGAAATCCTGAACGATGTCCGCACCGAGGTAGCGGCACTTAAAGCCGTGACAAATGACGTGGCCCGCAAGACGGACGAGGCCGCGCGCCACCCTGCGTCTGAAGTGCTGTCCATTTCGGATGAGGCTGTTATCAATGTCATGGACCCGGAGCATCAGCCCCCTGCCCCGGCGGCGGCTACCAGCCCGGCCAAGGCTGAATAACCTTCATACCTATTGGAAAGACCCATGGCTCCTGAACTGAACCGGCCTGAGATCGTAGCAGAACTGACCGCCATGTCCGATCGCTACGAGACGGCGCTGGGCACGAATGACATCGCGGAACTCGATACCCTTTTCTATCAGGGGCCGGAAACGGTGCGCTATGGCGTGGGCGAGACGCTGTACGGATTTGACGAGATCGCGGCCTTTCGCCGTAACCGGACGGGCGGCTCACCGCCACGCGATGTGCTGCGCCGTCATATAACGGCCATTGGCACCGATACCGGCACGGTGGACCTGGAATTCCGCCGCCACGGGGGTGAGCGGATTGGCCGGCAGAGCCAGACATGGATCCGCACCCCGCAGGGGTGGAAGATCATTGCCGCGCATGTCTCGCTCATGGCCGATATTTCCTGATCAGCCGGAAGCAGCTTCCCCGGTGACATTCTGCAGGCGGGACAGCGCATCCACGAACCCGGTTGCAAATGAGGCCGTTCCCTGTGCCACAGGGGCGGCCATTTCCGCCGCGCGCGCATAAAGGGCATGCGCTGCCGCGACCGCCAGCAGGCGATCATTACCTGATGGCGTGACGGCAAGTGCTGCCGCGACCAGCCCGCCCAGGGCACACCCCATGCCTGTTACCGCCGTCAGCATCGGGTGGCCGCCTGGTATGATGATATGTTGGCCATCGGGGGCGAGGATATGGTCTTCCGGCCCGCTAATGGCCACGATCACACCGCGCGCCTGTGCCAGTTTCGCGGCCAGCGGCAACGCCTGCGTAATGGAGGCCGTGGTCTCCACCCCCCGCGCGGTCGCGGCCCCACCGGCCAGCGCCATTACCTCGCTAGCATTGCCGCGAATCACCGCCGGGCCACGCATCGCCAGATCGTGAATGATCGTATCATATTCACTTGCCCCGGCCCCCATGGCCACCGGGTCCAGCACCCACGGCACATGATGTGCATTCGCCGCCGTAACCGCGACAATCATATCCTGCGCCGTGCAGTTGATCAGCCCCGCCGCATTGACCCACATCGCCCCCGCATGGGCACCAAAACTCGATGCCCAGCCAGGTGCGGCCCCAATGGCCGGTGCGGCGCCCACGGCAAGCAGCACATTGGCGCTCAGGGTTGCCGCAACGTAATTGGTCAGCCCGTAAACAAAGGGATGCGTGAAACGGATGCGCTGCAGGATGGAGCGGCAGGCAGGGTTATCATAATCCATGGGGAGCGGGGCGGAACACATCAGAAACGTCCTTTACCTGTCCTTTTATCCCGCATGCACAATGCGAAACAGACAGGGGTTGCCTTTTAACGATAATCGACTGAAAACACTAACTGCTACGGTCAATCAAAACCGGAGCGTTTTCGATTCCCACCATGCTCTCCAGCAGCATATCGTAGCAGGAACATACCGTGCGACCAGCTCTGCTTTCAGCCCCTGTCATTCTTGCTGCTGGACTTCTCTCCACGTCATCCGCGTGGGCCGTGGACGCGCTGGGCCAACAGACGGCCAAGCTATGCTTCAGCCTGCACGATGCCGCCCTTGCCGGTGGCTATTCATGGGGCAAGGGACGGCTTTATTACGGCACCCACTCCTATCCCGTTAAGGTGAAGGGCGGGGGCGCCGTCGGCTTTGGCTACAGCAAGCTGAAAGGCGACGGAAAGGTTTACAACCTTGCCCGCCTGTCCGACATCAATGGCACCTACTGGTCCGTCCGTGCGGAAGCCACGATGGGCCGGGGCCGGAATGTTGTGGTCATGGACAATAACAAGGCCGTTGACATCAAGGCCAGCATGCACACCAACGGTGCGCATCTGGCTGCCGCCGTCATGCGGCTGACGCTGCATGTTGACCCCGGTGGCGAACGACCGGACACGATGCCCACGACCTGTTCGTTCCCCATCCGTTAGGGCCATCGCCCCCCGCCTAGAGGGTGCTGATCTGGATTTCCACCAGATGGGGGCGACCGGACGCCATTGCGGCCTCGATCACGGGGGCGATGTCCTGCGCGCGTGTGACAAGGCGTGAATCCAGCCCGTACGATGCCGCCATGGCCTGATAGTCAATGGGTGGATCAGCCAGGTCCATGGCCAGGAAGTTGCCTTCACGGGCCGAAACGTAATGCGTCTGCTGGCGCATGAAGCCTTTCAGCACGTTATATTCGCGGTTGTTCATGACCACGAAGGTCACCGGCAGTTGCTCATGCGCCGCCGTCCATAGCGCCTGCGGGGAATAGAGCGCCGCGCCATCGCCCACCAGGCAGACAACCGGCTCACGCCCCAGCCCCAGCGACGCCCCTACGGCGGCAGGCATGCCCCAGCCCAGCGCACCACCGCGCAGGAACGAATATTGCGCGGCCCAGTCACTATCAAGGAACATGCGGACATAGGATGACGTGGCGATGGCCTCATCCACGATCGCAACATGGGGACCAATGGCACGCACGGCCTCATAGGCCGCGACACAGGGGGCAATGACCGCATCCTCACGGTGCCGGGCCACCAGTTGCCCGGCCTCCGCCCGCCGCTGCGCGCGTGCGCCCGCCACAGCGTCCCGTGCCGCGCGGAATTCAGCCCGGCGGGGTGCGGTCTCACGTTCCAGCATGGGCAGCATGGCGGTAAGCGATGCGCGGATATTACCCACCAGCGAAAGCGGCGTCTGGAACGTGCGGCCCAGATCCCGCGCATCGGCCGAGACCTGATAGACCGCGCAGCCTGGCGGCACGGGCGACCCCTCCGAATACAGGATGGTGATGAGCGATTTGCCACCCAGCGCGAAAATGGCGTCATAATCCGACAGGCGGCGCGCGATATCTGTGGCGCGCGTGGGCATGTTGCCCGCCCACAGGGGGCAGGAGGTGGCAAACGGAATCCGTGATGGCCACGACGCACCGTAAACCGGCGCGCCCAGCAGTTCCGCCACCGCCGCTACTTCCTGCGCAGCGTTGGCGCCATGCACCTCGTCCCCCGCGATGATGGCAAGCCGCCCCGGTGTGATCGCCGCCAGCGCACGCGCCAGTTCCGGCAGGCCGCCTGCAATGGAATCGCGGTTGATGACGGATGGCGCGCCAATATCGATATCGCTGGCCTCCTCCATCACATCCATGGGCAGCGACAGGAACACAGGGCCAGATGGCGCGGCCATCGAATCGTTGAACGCGCGCCTGACCAGCACGGGCAACTGATCCGCATGCAGCACTTCCTGCGCCCATTTGACGGCAGGTGTGGCGATACTGACCAGATCACCAAACAGCAACGGATCGGAAATGGTATGCCGCGAGTCCTGCTGCCCGGCCGTGACGACAAGCGGTGTCTGCGAGACACTGGCATTAAGGAGGTTGCCCATACCGTGCCCTAGCCCGCCCGCGGTATGCAGGTTGAGGAACCCGGGACGGCCCGCCGCCTGTGCATAACCGTCAGCCATGGCCACGACGCTGGCTTCCTGCAACGCCAGGATGTAGCGCAGGTCCGGGCGGCGCTGGAGTGCATCAATCAGCGGCAGTTCCGTCGTGCCGGGATTGCCGAATATGTAGCGCACCCCTTCACTTTCGAGAATTTCCAGCAGGATGTCGGCCCCCCGCCGCCCTCCTGTCCGCTGTGCCGCGACATCAAGCGGTGTAATGGCCATAGTCTTTCCTGCCTGTTGTGGGGGTGTTGGCCTATCGCATCATGTTTTCAGCCCCGGGTCCACCATGCGGCCAGCAGGTCTGCCATAATTTTTCGCTTGTTAATGATAATGATTATCATTATTAAACAATCAACCCGTGGGACACGGCAGATTCCCGACCGTCGATTTCCCGACCTTACCCACGGCAACTTCCGGCATCACCAGCAATCTGGTGATGCCGTTTTTTTATCTGCCCCTTCAGGCGTATTCCTCCAGATGGGTGACGAATGTCAGCCCGCGCGCCGCCTCCGGGTCCACAAAATGCACGTCATCAGGGGCGCGGCGCGGGGTGTCGGTGGCCAGGAAGATGACCGGCTCCTGCCCGACCGGCTCGATGCCATGAATGGTGTCACGCTGGAAAACCACCATCTCCCCGGGGGAAAGCAGCCGGGCCGGGTCATCCCCGATCAGGAAGTTCAGCCGCCCGGACAGCAGCAGCAGGTGCTCATCGCACATGCGGTGAAAATGCCGGGGCAACGGATGGTAGATGCGGAACAGCCGCATGCTGCAGGCCGGACTGTCGGACAGGTAGGTATCGACAATCAGGCTGTCGGCATGGGCGGGAAAGCGTTTGCCGATCGCATTGAGGTCAAAAAATCTGTATCGTCCATCCATGTGCGTCATGCTCCCTGGCTCTGTCGGCAGCCCCCGGAACGGCGGGACGGCACTATGCCAGTTTATCCCCATACCGGACCATGGAGACGATATGATACCATACCCCCATGAAAGCACGCCTCTTGCCCGCTGACCGCCCTGCCTCCCGGCCTGCCCCGGCAGCGCCCCGTGGCGGGGATGAAGCGACTGCCGGATTCCCCCTGCCCGCGGCCATCGAGACACTGCACCGCAACGGGGCCATCACCGCCCACCATGTCGCCGCGGCCCGGTTCTGGGCCACGGATTACCGGATCGGGGTGATGGGGCAGGAAGACCCGCAGCTTGAGCGGACATCATGCGGCCTGTCCCGCCGCGCCCTGAACGGGCGGCTGGGGTCCATCAACCGCTACAGATATATCCATGACATTATCGGCTACCGCTATGAACGGGTGCTGATCGCAGCCCTCATCAACAACCGGCCCATGCGCGAACTCGCGCGCAGCACCCGCCATGACCCCGCGCATATGGACAGTGTCATGGCGCTGCTGCTGGACATGCTGACCCGCCATTATGATGCCATGCCCGGCCACCTTTGGCAGGGCTGAGCCACGGGACTTACTGGCGATAGGCCTCGGCAAAGGCGGCGGCGGCCCCCAGCAGGCCCGGCTCGGGGTAGGTAATCAGCTTGACGGGCATTTCCGCCATCATGCCCTCGAACCGGCCCTTGGCCACGAACCGCTCGGCAAAGCCGGAACGCGGCAGGTGCTTGGCCAGGCGCAGCCCGAGCCCGCCCGCGATCACGACGGCACTCCCGCCCTGCGCCAGCGCGAGATCCCCCGCCACCGTGCCCAGGCTGAGGCAGAACCGCTCCAGCGCGGCCGAAGCGACATGGTCGCTCCCTTCCAGCGCCATGGTCCACAGCGCCTTGTCATCACGCGCCCGGACCGAAAGCTCACCTATTTCGGCAATGGCTTCATACAGGTTCAGCAGCCCCGGCCCGGAGACCACGCGCTCGACCGAGACACGGCGGTACCGCCTGCGCAGCACGCCCAGGATACGGTCCTCGAACTGGTCAAGCGGGGAGAAGTCGATATGCCCCCCTTCGGTCTCGCACACGAAATAACCGTTCCTGCGCCGCACGATATAGGCGGAACCAAGACCCGTGCCCGGCCCGACAATGGTGATGACCCCCTGTTCGGGCAGGGGCACGTCAGGGCCGCACAGATGCTGGAGGCTGTCCGCCCCCACCTGCGCCACCGCATGGCCGACCGCACCGAAATCATTGACCAGAATCAGTTCATCCACCCCCAGCTTGACCGGCAGCCACGCGGGCTGGATGACCCATGGGTTATTGGTCAGCTTCAGGATGTCACCCTTGATGGGGCAGGCCACGGCAATGCCGGCCGACCGGGGCAGCGGGCGGTCGATCTTGCGGCTGAAGGCCTCCCACGCCAGTTGCAGGCTGGCGTGATCGGCGCATTTCAGGGTTACGGCATCTCCCAGCGAGATGACCCGCCCCTGATCCACCTGCGCGATGGCGAACCGCGCATGGGTTCCGCCAATGTCAACTGCGACGATCTCTTTCATATCCGGTCACGCTCCGTGGCCACAGGGCGGTTTTTCGCCCTTCATTATCACTCAACCTGCCTGCGTCCGGGCAAGCCCGGTACCGCAGGCGCCCCGGTTAACACATCCATCCCGCCAAAAATAACCTGCCCGTCCGTGATTTTTCATGGCCCGGCCACGGGCCATAACGGATGGGGTGCGGATTCAGTCGGTCTGGTCCGCCTTTATGGCCGAAAGTATCCGCCGCTTGAGCGGCCACGGCACCAGCGTATCCACCAACCGCAGCACCGAGAACACGAAGGGAAACACCAGATGCGGCCGGTTACGGTCCACGGCGCGCGCAATGCGGCGCGCCGCCACGGGCGCGGTCTGCAGGAAGGGCTTGGCCCCCACCACGCGGCGGCTCATCGGTGTATCCACAAACCCCGGCGAGACCAGCGTCACCCCGACACCCAGCGGGGCAAGGGCCATCTGCTGCGCCTCGGCAAAGCGCTTGAGCCCGGCCTTGGAGCCGGAATAGGCAGCGGCGAACGGCAGGGCGTGAAAAGCCGCAACCGACCCGATCAGCACGATATGCCCCCGCCCGCGCGGCACCATACATTCGGCCGCCGCCGCCGCCATGGCCGATGGCGTGGCGTAATTGACCAGCCCCAGCCGCAGCACGTCCTCCGCCCTTTCCACCACGTCCTGCCCGCGCCGCATGTCACCCAGCCCGGCGGCAAGGATGGCGATGCCCAGCGGATGGCTTTCATCATCCTCGCGCAGGGCGGCGATGGCGGCGGCCCCATCCATCAGGTCAAGCGCGCGGGTATGGACATCCACCCCGAAACCACGCGCCCGCGCCGCCACATCCTCCAGCCGCGTCCTGTCGCGCCCCCACAGCACCAGCGGCCGCCCGCGCGCCGCGTACAGCCATGCCAGTTCGGCCCCGATCCCGCTGGATGCGCCGGTAATCAGCACATATGCACCTTCATCCATGCGTGAACTGACCTTTCCTGTCATTGTCTGTCTTCCTTTTCGGGGTCCTTCTGTGCCATCAGCACAGCAACAGAACGGATAACCGAATCAATTCTTTTAACCCATACCCGCATAGCCTCCCCCGTTCCGCCACGGAATGAAGGTCGATGCCGGTAATGTTCAGGATGCAACGAACCGGTCATGAACGAAACCGATCGTCTTACTATCATTCCCGTTTCCGGCTTTCGTCAGATGACCACGTTTATCCAGCTGCCCCGTCGCCTGTACGCAGGGCTGCCCGGCTATGTACCCCCGCTGGACCTGACCCAGCGCGACCTGCTGACCCCGCGCAAGAACTCCTTTTTCCGCGTGGGGCGGGCGCAGTATTTCCTGGCCATGCGCGGCGGGCGCGCGGTCGGGCGCATCTCGGCCCAGATCGACCCCATTTCCATGGCGCATTATGGCGAGCGCGTGGGGTTCTTCGGCGCGCTTGACGCCATTGACGACATGGCCGTCGTCTCCGCCCTGCTCGATGCGGCGGGCACATGGCTGCGCCGCCACGGCATGAAGCTCATGCGCGGCCCCCAGACGCTGGACAGCAATGGTGAGTTCGGGATGATGCTGTCCGGCCACCACGCCCTGCCCATGGTGGCCATGCCGTGGCACCCGCACTGGCTGCCCGGCATGATGGAAGCGTGTGGCTGCACCAAGGCGCGTGACCTGCTGGCCTACCAGATGCGCACCGGCCCGGATGCGGAGGAGGCGCATCTCGTCCCCGCCTCCCTGCGCATTGGCGAGGGCAGGCTGGGCAATATCTCCACCCGTGGCCTGCGCCTGGACCGGATAGAGGAAGACGGCGAGATCCTGCGCACGCTGTACAACGATGCCTGGCGCAACAACTGGGGCTCGATCCCGCTGGCGCGCGAAGACATCCAGTCCATGATCGTGGAGCTCAAGCCCCTGCTCAAGCCCGAGCATTTCGTGCTGATCGAACAGGCGGGCAAGCCGGTATGCGTGGCGCTGGTGGTCCCCAACGTGTTCGATATTTCAGCCGACCTCAACGGCGCGCCCTCCCCCCTTGGCTGGCTCAAGCTGGGCAAGCGGCTGCTGCGGCATGAATTCCATTCCGCGCGCGTGATCCTGCTGGGCGTAAGTTCCACACTGGATGGCACGGCGCTGGGCGCGATCATGCCTGCCCTCGCCATTACCGAACTCATGAAGCGTGGCCGCAGCCTGCCCTACCGCACGATCGAACTGGGCTGGGTGCTGGAAACCAACATGCCCATGCGCCGCCTGATCGAACGCATCACCCCGCAGCCGTGCAAGCGCTACCGCGTTTACGACAAATCGCTTGAATCCTGATCCCGCGCGCCTTCGGGCAGGTGGCTCCAGCCACGCCGCGCAAGGGGCATGTCCTGCCCGTTTTCGTCCAGAACCCGCACGCCGCAGCCCGCCACCACCTGCCCGATGCGGGTGACGCTGACATCACGCCGCGCGGCATGGCGCTGTAACGCCGCCTCCTGTTCAGGCGGAACGGCAAGCAGCAGTTCATAGTCATCACCACCAGAGAGGCAGCGCGCCAGCCATTGCGGCCCCAGCGCCCGCACCGCGGGTGAAAGCGGGACCTGCCCGGCATGCAGCACCGCGCCCACGCCGCTCTCACGCGCCATGTGGCCCAGGTCCTGCACCAGCCCATCGGATACATCCATGCCGGCCGAGGCGATCCCCCCCAGCGCCAGCCCCAGCCGGGGGCGGGGCAACTGGTAGCGGCCGGCCAGAAAGCCATCAGGGTCCGCCACCTTTCCCTGCCGGGCCAGCAGTCCCATCGCCCCGTCACCAATCGTGCCGGTTACCCACAGGCCATCCCCTACCCGCGCGCCACAGCGCCGCAGGGCCATGCCCGGCGCCACATGCCCCAGCACGGTCAGGGAAAGCACGAGCGGGCCGGAGGTGGATGTGGTGTCCCCCCCCAGCAGGGTAATGCCGAACTGCCGCTGGTCATGCGCCAGACCGGCGGCAAAGCCCGCAAACCATGCCTCATCCCGCGCCGGGGGCATGGAAACCGTCAGCAGGTAGCCCAGAGGGGTGGCGTCCATCGCCGCAAGGTCCGACAGGTTGCAGCGCAGCAGCTTGCGGCCCACGGTATCCGCCGGGTCATCGGGCAGGAAATGCACGCCCTCCACCATCGCGTCCGCCGCCACCACAAGCTGCCGCCCGGCAGGGGGCGTGAACACGGCGGCATCATCACGCAGGTCGAGCGCGCCCTCTCCCGCCAGCGGGCGGAAAACACGGGCAATGAACCCGAATTCGGCAGGCAGGCCGTTATCCGGCCGTTCTTCCCGCCCCATGGCCATCGTTCCTTCGTGCGGGTTTAACGCGCCACGTCGTCCGGCACGTCCGTGACATCCGGCGCGGCATCCTGCGCGGGCACGGGTGCGGCGGGTTCGTTCACGCGGCGGGACAGGGCGTCAAGCACGCCATTGAGCATGCGCGGCTCATCACCGGCCAGGAAGCCGTGACCGATATCCATATATTCGTTGATGATGACGCGCGCGGGCACCGGGTCGGCACTACCGGTCATTTCTCCCCCGGCGGCATGCATGATGGCGCGCAGCACCGGGTCCAGCCGGGCCAGCGGCCACGATGCGGGCAGGATTTCATTCAGCAGGGCGTCGATACGTTCCTGCCGGGCCACGGCGCCGCGCACCACAATGGCAAATAGCCGTGCATCGGCATCAGGCACCTGCCCATCGGCATAATCGCACTGGCTGGAGGCCGAGGTGCCCAGCCGGTGGCGGGTGAACTGGCTGATCACGCTTTCGGGGTTTTCATTGCCCTGCTCGATCTGGAACAGAGCCTGCACCGCCGCAACACGCGATGCGGTACGGGAGCGGACCTTGGGCTGCCGGTCACCGTCTGTCTGTGTCATGCGCGTTACTCCTGCTGTGGCACTGCTGCGAAATCAGGGCTTCATCGCCTCTTTGCGCGGCGGGGTCCAGTTCAATCTTTGTTTTTTGGTCCGGGCGGGGGAAAGTCCTCGCCTGCATCGCCCGATACGGAGGCCGATATCGTGCCAAGAATATCAGCAAAATCCTTGGTTTCCCGGAAATCCCAGTGCACGGAAGCGAAACGGATATAGGCAACCGAATCTATTTCGCGCAGCGTCTCCATGACCTGCCGCCCGATATCGCGTGAGGGGATGTCCGTCTCCCCCGTCGCTTCAAGGTGGCGGACCAGACCGTTGACGATCCGCTCGATCCGCTCCGCATCGACCGGACGCTTGCGCAACGCGATTTTTACCGACCGCGCCAGCTTGTCACGTTCAAAGGGCACACGGCGGCCATCGGCCTTGATCACCACCAGGTCACGCAACTGCACGCGCTCGATGGTGGTGAACCGCTGCCCGCAGGATGCACAGATCCGACGCCGGCGGATGGCCGCGCCATCTTCATGCGGGCGGCTGTCCTTTACCTGTGTTTCCTCATGTCCACAAAACGGGCAACGCATGCAAACCGGCTCCTGATTACCGAAAAAACAGACCTCCCGCGCAGGCGGGCCGGGTCAGACGCCCACTTCCGCCAGCACGTCCAGCACGGCCGCGCCGTAACGTGTCAGCTTGGAGCCACCCACGCCACGGATCATGCCCAGCTCATCAAGCGTGGTCGGGCGCTCAAGGGCAATATCATGCAGCACGGCGTCGTGAAAAATGACATAGGGCGGGATTTCCTGCTCCCGCGCCTCCCCCAGCCGCCATTTCCGCAGGGCCTCGTACCGCGTGGCCGCCTGTGGTGTCAGGTCCGCCATCTGCGGGCGCGAACCCGTGCCCGTGCTACGCCCGGCGGCGCGCAGGTCCTCGGTCGCGTCCTCGCGCAGCATGATCTGCTCCTCCCCCCGCAAGATGGGGCGCGCACGCCCTTCCTCAAGGGCGAGGGAATTATATTCCCCGGTCACCTTTATCGCACCACGTGCGATCAGTTGCCGGATCACGCCCCGCCAGAAGGGCTCGGGCCGGTCGCTGCCAATGCCGAATACGGTCAGCTTTTCATGCCCGTGCCGCGCGATCATGTCCGATGACTTGCCCCGCAGCACGCCCGCCACATGAACCGCGCCAAAACGCTGTCCGGTGCGGTATATGGCCGAAAGGACCTTCTGCGCCGCTACCGTACCGTCAAAGGTGGCGACCGGGTTGCGACAGTTGTCGCAATGGCCGCAGGGAGTGGCCAGTTCCTCGCCAAAACAGGCCAGCAATGCCTGCGTGCGGCAGCCTGTCGTCTCGGTCAGGGCGATCATGGCTTCCAGCCGCGCGCTCATGATCCGCTTCTGGGCCTGCGGCGCGTTGGACTGCTCCAGCCAGTAGCGGGCGCGGGCCATGTCGTCGCCGCCATAAAGCAGGACGGTCTCGGCCTGTTCGCCATCACGCCCGGCGCGGCCGATCTGCTGGTAATACCCCTCGGGCGAGGATGGCATGTCCAGATGCACCACCGCACGCACATCGGGCCGGTCAATGCCCATGCCGAATGCGATGGTGGCCACGATCACCACGGCCTCGCCCGAGCGGAAGCGCATGAGCGCGGCACGCTTTTCCACCGGCGAAAGCCCGGCATGGAACGGCAGCGCCACATAGCCCTTGCCCGCCAGCGAACGCGCAATGCGCTCGGTCTTGCTGCGGCTGCCGCAATAGACGATGGACGCCGCCCCCCGGTGCCGGTCCAGTATGGCGGTCAACTGCCGCATCTCGGACGTTTTGGGGCGCACCGCGATATCAAGGTTGGGCCGGTGGAAGCTGGCCTTGAGCACCGTGGCCTCGGGCATGGCCAGCGCGTCAAGGATATCGGTGCGGGTGCGCGCATCGGCCGTGGCGGTCAGGGCGATGCGCGGCACATCGGGAAAATGCTGGGGAAGTGCCGCAAGCTCGCGGTATTCGGGCCGGAATTCATGGCCCCATGCGGAAATGCAGTGGGCCTCGTCAATCGCGATGACGGAGAGTTTCAGCCGCCCGAGCCGTTCCAGCATGCCGGGAAAAAGCAGGCGTTCGGGCGATACGTACAGGATATCAAGCCGTCCCGCCACAAGGTCGGCACGGACGCGGGCTGCGTCCTCGGCTTCCAGTTCGGAATGTAGCGCGCCCGCATTGACGCCAAGCTGCCGCAGGGCGGCCACCTGGTCGTCCATGAGCGCGATCAGCGGGGAAATGACCAGCCCCGTTCCGGGCCGGGCAAGGGCGGGCACCTGATAGCACACGCTCTTGCCGCCGCCCGTGGGCATGAGCACCAGGCAGTCCCGGCCCGCCATGACCTCATCCACGGCCTGCTGCTGCAGGCCACGGAAGTCGGGAAAGCCGAAAACCTCGGCCAGCACATCACGCGGGTTGCGTGACTGCCCCCCCTGCCCGCTCAGGTGCGAAATGTCGGAATCTGCGCTCAGTTTCCGCCAACCACGATTTCAACGCGGCGCGACGCCAGCACACCGTCTTCATTATTGACCGGCCCACGCGGCTGCTGGCGGATGCGGGCCGCGTCCACGCCGTCAACCGCAAGCTGGCGCGCCACGATCTTGGCGCGGTCGATGGCCAGCAGTTCATCAGCCGACAGGTCATGGCTGGCGGCGGCGTAACCTTCCACCCGCACTGTGGCATGGCGCGCCACCGCACGCTGGGCGGCCTGCGAGATCACGGTCTGGGCCGGACCGTCGATCTGCACGGAATTCTGGGTGAAGAAGACGATATATTTACCCGGATGGCCACCAGCGCACCCGGTCAGCAGACCCAGACCAAGAAAAAGAGACAGGCGACGCATGATGGACTCACTCCCGATTCAGCTATTCAAGACAAACCGCCAAAAGCCAGCGGGTTCTTTGATCCGATTTTCCGCTACTTCGTGCCCTGCGGTGCCCACCACGTCAATCCTTTCGGCAGGCATGACTACTTTCTTACTGGCGCACCTCAACCGTTTTACCATCCACGATGCGCCATACGCGGTCCAGCTTTTCCACCCCGGTCAGGCGGTGGGCGATCAGGATGACGGTGCGCCCCTGCGTCACCCCGTTCAGGGTCTGGAGGAACTCCTGCTCGGTCCGGGCGTCAAGCCCGGTGCCCGGTTCGTCCAGTATCAGGATCGGCGCACGGGACAAAAGCACCCGCGCCAGCGCAAGCCGCCGCCCCTGCCCGCCGGACAGGCTGGCACCACCTTCACCCAGCCAGCTATCCAGCCCATCGGGCAGGCCGCGCACCACATCGGCCACACGGGCCTGCTCCAGCGCGGCCCACAATTCATCCTCGCTGGCATCGGGGCGACCCAGCAGCAGGTTGGCACGAATCGTATCCGCAAACAGATGCGTCGCCTGGGAAAGCCATGCGATCCGCCCGCGCAGCGCGTCCTCACGGATGGTGGCGATATCCTGCCCGTCCAGTTCGATGCGCCCGGATTGCGGGGCCACCACCTTCAGCAGCAGCGCCGCCAGCGTGGACTTGCCCACACCGGACGGCCCCAGCAGCGCGATGCGCTGGCCTGCCGGTATGCTCAGGTCCAGGCCATCAAGCACCGGTGCGCGGTCAGCACTCCAGCGGAAGGAGACATGATCGAAGCGGATGTCATTCCCCGCAGGCGCGGGCTGCGTGCCCTCGGGCGGGGCATGTTCGGGCAGGTCGCCCACGGCCACGACGCGCGCGGCCGCACGGGTGATGTTGCCCGCCAGCGCCCCGGCACGGGTCAGCCCACCCACGCTCTCGAACGCGGCCACGGTCAGGAACAGGACGGCAGCGGCGGGCAGCGGCGGGACACGAGGCAGGCCCAGCCCCATCGCTGCCGCCAGAACCGCAACAACCGCCGCCTGCCCGCACAGATAGGACGCCGCACCGGCAGCAGCGAGCATACGGGCCTGCCGCATCTGCGCGTGGCACAGGGCGCCATCACGCTGGCGGACATGCGCCAGCATGCGCCCCTCCGCCCCGAAGGTCGCGATTTCACGTAGGCCGCCCACCATGTCCAGCACGCCAATACGAAGCTGCGCCGCCGCATGGTTGACCTGGCCACCATCGCGCCGCCCCAGCATTGCGGCGATCAGCGGCAGGAGGAAGGCCCCGCAGGCAAAAAGCCCCGTCACCACGACCGCAAGCGCGGTGCTGACCAGATTGATGGCGATGAACAGGAACGGCAGGATCAGGACCGCACCGGCCAGCGGCACGATAATGCGCAGATAAAGCCCGTCCAGCGCCTCCACATCCGCCACAAGACGCGACAGCAGGTCCCCCGCGCGGCGGAAGCCAAGCCCCGCCGCCGCCCCGCGCGCCAGATGGCGGAAGAACCACACCCGCACATCCGCCAGCGCGCGGAACATCGCATCATGCGTGAGCAGGCGCTCCGAATAACGCAGGATCACGCGCGCGCTGCCCAGAATACGCAGGCTGCCCGCAGTCACCACAACCATGCCCAGCGTCATGGCGGCAACACGGACCCCGGCCTCACGCATCAGCAGCAGGCCGATGAGCAGCGCCAGCAGCGACAGGATGGCGCCCGCCGTCAGCAGCGGCGCGCGGTTGCGCCAGATATGCAGTATCCGCAGCACCGGGGCCAGAACGCCCTCACGGTCCGCCTGCCGTGCGAACGCCCGATTTTCCGAGGTTTTCACGATGCGCTCTCCATGCTGGTAGCGATATGGCCCCGCTCAAGGTCGATACGCTGGCCGCCAAACACATCAACCGCCGCCGAATGGCTGGCAAGGATGACGGTGCGCCGCGCGGCAAGCCTGAGCAGGCTGTCGAACACCTCGGCCTCGGTCTGGGGGTCAAGATGGGCGGTCGGTTCATCCAGCAGCAGGAGCGGCGCATCCTTGAGGAAGGCGCGCGCAATCGCGACCCGCTGCGCCTGCCCGCCGGACAGGCCAAAGCCGCCCTCGCCAATAACGGTATCAAGCCCCTGCGGCAGGCTGGAGACGAAGCCATCCGCCGCTGCCGCCTCAAGTGCCGCCTGAAGCTGGGCTTCCGTCGCATCGGGCCGGGCGAACAGGATGTTTTCACGCAGGGTGCCCGCGAACAGGACCGGCTTCTGGCCGATCCATGATGTCATAGCCACCAGCGCCTCGGGCATGAGGGTGGTCATGTCAACGCCATTGAGGGTGATCCGTCCCTCCGTCGGCTGGATGAAGCCCAGCAGCAGTTCGATGATGGTGGACTTGCCCGAACCCGACGCCCCGCACAGCACCAGCGTCTGCCCGGCGGGCACGGTGAACGAGATATCCTCCAGCGTCGGGCCGCGCGCGATATCCCATGTAAAACCCACATGCTCAAACGCGACACGCACGCCCTGCCCCGTCTCGCATACCGCCTGACCGGCGGCGCGGACCGCATCGGCTGCGGGCAGGATCTTCATCGCACCCGCTGCCCCTGCCGCATGGGCACGGTCCTGATAGGCCAGGGCAAGACTGCGGAAGGGTGCGAAGAATTCCGGCACCAGCAGCACCACGAACAGCGCGCGCGCCGTATGCGCCGCCATGACCGTCGCAGCCGCCCCCTGCTCATGCAGCGCCATGAGCTGCGCCCCGTTGCGCAGCGCCACCAGCACGAGCGCCACGACCAGCGCGCAGTCAATCGACGCGGAAGACAGGAAGGCAACACGCAGCACCTTCATGGTGCGCTGGCGCAGTTCCTCGGCCGCGGCGGCGAGGCGGCGGGTCTCATCCTCCGTCCGGCCGGACAGGACAATGGTGGCGATGCCACGCACGCGGTCCAGGAACCGGGCCTGAAGGCGCGTCATGGCGAGGAACTGGTTGCGCGACGCCACCGCCGCACCAATGCCGAACACGGCCTGCCCGAACGGTATGGCGATGCCGCACACCGCCATGATCAGCGCCGAACCCGGCTGCACCAATGCAGCAAGAAGCCCGATGACGAGGGGCGCGCCCACCCACAGCACGGAAGCAGGCAGCCAGCGCGCGAAAAAGCCGTCCAGCGCCTCGATCCGGTCAACCGCCAGCGCCGTCAGCTCACCCGTATGGTGCCGCCGCAAAAGCCCCGGCCCGCCGCGCAGGATGCCCTCAAGCACCCCGTCACGCAGCCGGATGCGCGCCTTCATGCCCGCGCGGGCGGCCAGTATGTCGGCCCCCATCTGCACGCCGGCGCGCAGTATGGCCAGAATGACAAGACCAGCCAGCGGCCAGGCCGCCACCGGCATGCCACCGGGCACCAGCACGCAGGCCAGCACCTCCGCCACGCACCAGACCTGCCCCACGGCGATTACCGCCACAACCAGGCCCAGCATTACGACAGGCATGGCCTGCCTGCGCCCAAGACGTGACTGTGCCCGCGTCCACGCCTTCATCACTGTCTTGTCATCGTTCATGACCGCACCCTATACCGAATGACACCGCACAGGGACAGCCATCATGCCGCGCCATAAGCTGCCCACGACATAACTCTGCCATGCATTTTTGCATGCATTCAGTCGGACAGTTCGTCCGGATCGGGCTGCTTGAGCGGGAAAACAAGTACATAGCGGGTGCCGTTTTCCTCAAACAGTTGCAACTCACCCCCAAGCTGCCGGGCAAAGCCGCGGATAAGCTGCATGCCGATCCCGCCACGCGTCGCCTCGTTCCGTGCCGCGGCCATGCCCACACCGTTATCGGCAATCCACAGGCATGCGCGGCCACCATCCATCGCGCGCAGCCCGACCTCCAGCGTGCCGTGCTGGCGGTCGGGGAAGGCATATTTCAGGGTGTTACTCACCGCTTCGGTCACGATCAGGGCAAGCGGCACGGCCTGATCGGGCACCATCAGCAGGTCATCGACCCGGATGTCGAGCGTGATGCGGCTTTCATCGGATTCCCCGATCGCATGCATGATCTGGCCACACAGTTCCTGCACGAAGCTCTGCATGTTCAGGCTGTAAAGCTCGCCATCGGCGTACAGGTAGCGGTGCAGCGTGGCCAGCGCGCGCACGCGGTCACGGGCCTGGGCGAATTCCTCACGCGCGGCGGGCTGGCGGATACGGCCTGCCTGCAGGTTCAGCAGCGATGCCACGATCTGGAGGTTGTTCTTGACGCGATGGTGCATTTCCTTGAGCAGCAGTTCCTGGCGCACCTGCGCGCGCTCCAGCCGCTTTTCATGCCGCGCCAGCCTGCGCGTCGCCTTGCTGAAGGCATGGGCAAGCTGCCTGACCTCCAGCGGCATGGCCCAGTTGGAGCGCACGTCATACATGCCGCCCAACTGCCACTGGTTGACTGAATCGGTCAGCAGGCGCAGCGGCGCGATCACCAGCACATCCGCACTTTTCGATGCCCCCAGCAGCCCCACAAGCAGCAGCAGCCCGCTGCTGACCAGCGAGACCGCGAACATGACCACCGCATGCCGCTCCCCCGCGTTGCGGCGCGTCATGGCCAGAACGAATATGCCGCCCTGCACCCGGCCGATGGAGAATGACCCCTCGGGCAGGGTAATGTGGCCATGCTCCTGATTGCGCGCGAGCATGAACCGCACCCATTTCATGATCGGCTCGGAGGGATGGCTCTCCCACCCGCAGTCAACACACAGGGGGACTGCCGTATGCGCGTGGCTGTCGAGAACCCATATCTGGATAAGGCCGTTCTGCTGGACCAGATCCTGTCGCGGGTCGGCGCCCTGCAGGATGGAGCTGCGCCATGACAGCGGCATGATGGCCGTAAGATAGCCCGAGCGGGCCGGGCGGCCATTTTCATCACCAATCATGGTGGCGACGGTAATGCGGAAATGGGTCGGGACATGCGTGACCGGATCGGTAATGGCCACCATGCCGATATCCCCCTGGAAACGGGGCATGTCCTCAATGGTCAGCGGGGGCACATCGCCTGCACGTCCCACGGATGTCAGGATGTTGCCCCGGTCATCGGCCAGCGCGATCTGGGTATAGTGGCGGCTGGTCAGGGACTGGACCAGTTCCAGCATGCGCCGCATCCCGTCATCATCCAGCCGCATGCGCGAGACCGCCTGAAGCAGTGAGCCGAGATGTTCGGATTCGTGGCGCAGTTCCAGGTCAATGCGCGCCACCGTCTGGTCGGTGCGGTACCCGGGGGCTTCCAGTGTGTTGTGATAGCTGTGCCATGCCTGCACCGCGCCGATCAGTGCAATGGGCATGGCTGCAAGCAGGATGATCGCCATCATCCGGCCCCGCACGGCGTCGAACACACGTCCGACCCAGGTGAACAGGCTCCGGTGCCGGGCGGCCCTGCGGGCCCGACCGGAAGATGGAAAGAGGGACATCTATTTTGTCCGCTTCCGGTCTTCCTCAATCAGGCGCAGGAGTTCCTCGGGAACAGGCTCCTTGGTCACATCATCGAACAACTGATGCAGCCCCCGCTTCAGCCATAGCTCAAACGCATCATCCGACCGGTCTGTGGACTTCTTTCCTGGTTGCCTGGGAGGACACTTGTCCTTCAGCGCCATCGCATTATCCCGAAGTAAATTCCCACTTCACATAACCCCTGACGGTGCCAGGGCCGTAACCTACCCTGCAAACTTCCTGACCCCTGGCGCGGATATAGCTGTCAGTGCCATATTTATACCATTATTCAAAGTGGGAATTCAGCCCTCAGGCAGAGACCGCGGGCCGCGCATCCCTGCCCGCGCGCAGCCGCCGGACCGCGCCACGCAGCGCAACGGCGGAAATATCGCGTTCTTCCCCATACAGCCATGCGGCAAGCTGACGGCGGGCGCGGAACACCCGGCTCTTGGCCGTTCCCACCGCGCAGCCCGTGGCTGCGGCCAGTTCGTCGTAGCTCATGCCCTGCATCACCACCAGCACCAGCGCCTCACGCTGGTCGGCAGGGAGGCGGTCCATCGCTTCAGCCAGTTCCTTTATGACGAGGCGGTCTTCATGCGCGCCGCTGCCCGCAACGGCGGAGGCGGGCACGTCATCAATATTACTTGTCTCACGCTTCTTGCGCAGGTCCGAGATGAACCGGTTGCGCAGGATTCGGTGCATCCACGCGGAAAAATTGGTGCCCGGCGTAAAGCTGTGCTGGGCGGCAAGCGCGTTGCAGACCGCATCCTGCACAAGATCATCCGCCGCCGCGCGATTGCGCGTGAGCGAAAGGGCCTGAACACGCAGCCGGGGCAGGATTGCAAGCATTTCGTCATGAAAACTGCTGGTCATTGTCTTCTCCCCTGTTTGATCATTGGTAAGGAGGCAATGAACGGGCGGTGCGGAAGGTTACATTCCTTCATGTAACGAAAACGCGAGCAGGGATAAAAAGTTCCCGCTCATTCTCCCTCACGCCGGGAATGGTCCGAACCCGTGGCCATGTATTCCATGATCTGCGCCCGCGCGCGTGAGACCCGGGCCTTGATGGTGCCCACGGTCACGCCGCATACCCGCGCGGCCTCGGCATAGGTCATTTCCTGCACCCCCACCAGCACCAGCGCCTCACGCAGGCGGGGGGAGAGCCGCCAGATCGCGCCATCAAGGTCACGCAGGTCATCGGCGCGTTCCGTGCCGGCACTGTCGGGCTGGTCGGGCCGGTGGGCGTAATCGGACATGACATCGCGCTCACGCCGCCCATGGCGTGCCTGTTCGTAAAACAGGTTGCGCGCGATGGTGTACAGCCACGCCTTCATGCTCGTGCCCGGCGTGAACTGCTCGAGCGCGCCCAGCGCGCGCAGCACCGTTTCCTGCACGAGATCATCCGCCGATGCGACCTGTCCGGTCAGAAAACGGGCAAAACTGCGCAATTGTGGCAAAAGAGCCAGCATCTCGCCACGCAAGTGCGTGACCATGGACGGATCGGGTGGTATTCTGGATTCCAGTTTGTTTTACTCTCAAGTCTTGCAGCACAGTGTAACGCTGTCATGATCCGGGTGTAACAATTTATCTGGGGAGATGAATGCCTCATGTCGCTATCACGGCGTCAAGATCTGCTTCGCGCCCTGCCCTATGCCCGGCGTTATGCCCGCGCGCTGTGTGGCAGCCAGTCGAGCGGCGACCTTCTGGTGGCCGAAAGCCTGCGTGAGCTGATGGCGGTGGATGATCCTTCCATGCCGCCCCGTCTGCGCCTGTACCAATGGATATCGCGCCACCACGCGCAGGACTGCAGCACGGCCGAGCCCGAAGGCGGCATGTCGCAGCAGGCGCGCAAGCTGCTCCTGCTCACGGCCCTTGAGGAACTGAGCATAAACGACGCCGCACGCGTCCTCTCGCTTGCCCCCGCACAGGCTGGCGCCATGCTGGAGGAAGCCCGCGCCCGCCTGCGCTCATGCGCCCAGACCAGTGTCCTGATCATCGAGGATGAACCCATCATCGCCATGGATATCGAGGAACTGGTGCGCCAGTGCGGCCATACCATCGCCGGTGTCGCCAGCAGCGAGGCGGAAGCCGTCAGGCTGGCGCGCGAGACCCGGCCCGGCCTGATCCTGGCCGACATCAACCTTGGTGATGGCGGTGATGGCATGAGCGCGGTCTCGAACATCCTGCGCCATCAGGACATCCCGGTCATTTTTGTCACCGCCTATCCCGAGCGCCTGCTTACGGGCGATACGATCGAACCCGCCTTCGTCATCACCAAGCCCTTCGAACCCCTTACGCTGGCCGTTTCAACCTATCAGGCCGTGTCGGGCGGTGTGCCGCTGCACTGACCTGCCATCCCGCTGCATGCCTGTTACCTGCGCCCGTGTCCTCCCCTCCGTCTCCCCTTGCGTATATGCTGCCGGTTCCGGCCGCGTACCCGGACGAGGCTGATTCGTCACCGACAGCTTGCAGAGAGGGCAGATGAAACGGCTGGTCATTGTCTCCAATCGCGTTCCCGTTCCAACCGAGGGGCTGCGCCCCGGCGGGCTTGTGGTGGTGCTGAAGGACCTGCTGGCGCGGCAGGGCGGCATGTGGTTCGGCTGGAACGGGGTCTGTCACCCCGACGCGGCCCACCTGCCCCCCGAAATTCAGGAATCCGGGGGCGTGGAATACGCCACCATCGGCCTGACCCCGGCCGAACACCGTAATTATTACACCGGCTTTTCCAACTCCACCTTATGGCCGCTCATGCATTCCCTGCCTGAATGCATTCATTTCGAGCGGCGGGAGCTGGCGTCCTACTGGTCGGTCAACGAGCGGTTCTGTGAAAACCTGCTGCCGCTGCTGCGCCCGGACGACATCATCTGGATTCACGACTACCACCTCCTGCCGCTGGCCGCCCTGCTGCGCCGCCATGGGGTGCGCCAGCCCATCGGCTTTTTCCTGCACACCCCCTTCCCCGCGCCGGACATGCTGGCGACAGCACCCGATGGCGGCACCTTCCTGCGCGACCTGCTGAAGGCGGACCTGCTGGGATTCCAGACGGCGGATGACACCGCCAATTTCATCTTCGCCGCAAGCCGCAAGGCGGGTGCGCGCGTGGTGGATGAGGAAACCCTTGTGTTCGAGGGGCACAAGGTCCGTGTCGGCACCTTCCCCGTCGAGATCGCGCCCCAGCACTTCGCCGCCACCGCTGCCGCCGCCATGGATACGGAAGACCTGCACAGGCTTTCGGGCTCACTGGCCGGGCGCAGGCTGATATTCGGCGTGGACCGCATGGACCCGACCAAGGGACTGGACCACCGGCTGGCCGGGTACGAACGCCTGCTGGAAACCTATCCCGCACGCCAGCGGCACGTCACCTTCCTGCAGATCGCGGCGGAAAGCCGGACGGACGTGGCCAGCTATCAGGCCCTGCGCAACCGGCTGGAACACCAGATCGGCAAGCTCAACGCCCATTGCGGGCAGGCCGACTGGACGCCGCTGCGCTTCCTGACCCGGGGCAGCCCGCGCGCCACCGTGGCCGGGTACATGCGGCTGGCGGATATCGGCTACATCACGCCGCTACGCGACGGCATGAATCTGGTGGCCAAGGAATTCATCGCCGCACAGGACCCCGAAAACCCCGGCGTGCTGGTTCTGTCGCGGCTGGCTGGCGCGGCAAAGCAGCTTGACGCCGCCCTGCTGGTCAACCCGCTGGACCATGACGACATGGCCGATGCGCTGGAACGCGCGCTGGCCATGTCACTTACGGAACGGCGCGAACGCTGGCAGGCCTGCTGGAACGCCATCGCCAACCGCACGGCGCTGGGCTGGGGCCTGTCCTTCCTGAACATCCTGCAGGCCACGACGGATCGCTGATCGCGCACGGCGGCCTTGCGCACTGTATGGTTGTGGAGACATAAGCGGCCATGGCTTCTCCTCCCCTTCTTCTCCTTCAGGATATTACCCTGACCCTTGGCGGCGCGCCGCTGCTCAATGGCACGGGCTTTGGCGTGGCACCGGGCGAGCGCATCTGCCTTGTCGGGCGCAATGGCTGTGGCAAGTCCACGCTGCTGCGCATCGCGGCGGGCGAGATACAGGCCGATGACGGTACCCGCTTCGTGCAGCCCGGCACCACCATGCGCTACCTGCCGCAGGAGCCGGACCTGTCGGGCTTCGCCACCACGCTGGATTACGTGCGCGCGGGCATGGGGCCGGGCGACCCGGAATACCGCGCCGCCGCCCTGCTGTCCGAACTGGGCCTGAACGGCACGGAAAACCCGGCCACCCTGTCCGGTGGCGAGGCACGACGCTGCGCACTGGCCCGTGCGCTTGCACCCGAGCCTGACCTGCTCTTGCTGGATGAGCCGACCAACCACCTGGACATGCCCACCATTGAATGGCTGGAGCGTGAACTGCTTTCGCTCTCCTCCGCCATGGTGATCATTAGCCATGACCGGCGGCTGCTGGAAACGCTGTCACGTTCGGTCGTGTGGCTGGACCGTGGCGTGACCCGGCGGCTGGACCAGGGCTTCGCGCGCTTCGAGACATGGCGTGAAGAAGTGCTGGAGCAGGAAGAACGCGACAGCCACAAGCTCGACCGCCAGATCGCGCGGGAGGAAGACTGGATGCGCTATGGCGTGACCGCGCGCCGCAAGCGCAACGTCCGCCGCGTGGCCGAACTGGCCACCCTGCGCCAGAACCGCCGCAACGCCATCCGCCCGCAATCCGGCCTGAAGATGGAAGCGCGCGAAAGCGACCTGTCAGGCAAGCTGGTGGCGGTGGCCGAGAACATCTCCCGCGCCTATGACCCCGCGCATCCGGTGGTGCGCAACCTCGACCTGCGGGTGCTGCGCGGCGACCGGCTTGGCATTGTCGGGGCCAATGGCGCAGGAAAAAGTACCCTGCTGCGCCTGCTGACCGGGCTGGACCAGCCCGATTCAGGGCATATCTCCATTGGCAGCGCGCTGTCCGTGGTGACGCTGGACCAGCAGCGCCGCTCGCTCGACCCCAACGCCACACTGGCCGATACGCTGACGGGCGGCGGCGGGGACATGGTGCAGGTGGGTGAGGAAAAGCGCCACGTCATCGGCTACATGAAGGACTTCCTGTTCCGCCCCGAACAGGCGCGCACACCCGTGGGCGTGCTGTCGGGTGGGGAGCGCGGGCGACTCATGCTGGCCTGTGCGCTGGCGCGGCCATCCAACCTGCTGGTGCTGGATGAACCGACCAACGACCTTGACCTCGAGACGCTCGACCTGTTGCAGGACATGCTGGCCAGCTACTCGGGCACGGTGCTGCTGGTCAGCCATGACCGTGACTTCCTCGACCGCGTGGCCTCCTCCATCCTGATGGCCGAAGGCGGGGGGCGATGGGTTGAATATGCCGGGGGCTACAGCGACATGCTGGCCCAGCGCCGTGACGAGACACTGGCCGCCCGCCCCCGCCAGGAACGCGAAACCGCGCCCTCCGCCACCACGGATGTCACGCCCACATCCTCACCCCGCCAGCCTGCGCGGAAACTGTCCTACAAGGACAAGCTGGCGCTGGAGCGGCTGCCAGGACAGATGGAGGCGCTGGAGGCGGAAATCGAGCGCCTGCGCGCCATACTGGCCGATCCCGGCCTTTACGGGCGCGACGCCGCCGCCTTCACCGCAGCCACCACCGCGCTGGAAAAGACACAGGCGGACCTGACCGCAGCCGAGGAACGGTGGCTGGAACTGGAAATGCTGCGCGAGACGCTTCAGTCTTCCTGAACCGGGGGAATAATCAGGCCGGATGCCTCCATCCGCGCGCGGGTGGCGGCAATGCCCTTCGTCACGGCCAGCGCCGCCTCCAGCGCGCGGCGGCCCGCCATGGCGTTGACCAGCACCGGCGCGCCATCAAGGCAGGACGCGGCAAAGGCCGCGTGTTCGGCGGCCAGCGTGTCATGATCGCGCCATGTGACGGATTCCCGCCGGAAGCCCCCAGTGCCCGGCAGGGGCAGGCCACGCTCGCGCCCGATCATGGTCAGTTCCCGCTTCACGAAATCGGCTGACAGGTAGCCTTCCTGCGAGAAGACACGCATCCGCCGCTCGGTCTTAAGAGAGATGCGGCTGGCGGCGATGGTCGCGACACAGCCGTTCTCGAAACGCACACGCGCATTGGCGATGTCCTCGAACGGTGAACTGACCGCCGCCCCCAGCGCATCGACACTTTCAATGGGACTGTCCACGATGGCCAGCACCAGATCAAGGTCATGGATCATGAGGTCAAGGATGACCGATACATCCGTGCCGCGCGGCTTGTAGGGCGCGATGCGCGTGGCCTCGATATAGAGCGGGCGCGAAATACGCTCGGTAATGGCCCGGTGCTCGGCTGAATAGCGCAGCAGGTGCCCCACCTGCAGCACCACCCCGTGCCGGGTGGCCAGGCGCGCCAGTTCATCGGCCTGTTCCAGCGTGGCCGCCATGGGTTTTTCCACCAGCACATGCCGCCCGGCCGCCAGCGCCTGCCGCGCCAGGTCGAAATGATGGTCCGCCGGGGCCGCGACGATAATCGCATCCGAACAGGCCAGCAGGTCGGGATAGGACAGCACCGGCGCGCCCCCGGCCTCGGCCGCGACACGGGCCGCACGCGGGCCATCAGGGTCATGGATGCCCGACAGGACCTCACGCGGGGAATGCAGCACCTTGAGCGCATGGAAGCGACCGAAATGCCCCGCCCCCACGATCCCGATGCGTAACTGCCGCCCCGCCGCTGCCCGTGCCTGCGCCATGCCCTGCCTCCCGCCTTGAATATATCTTTCCCTGCCCGATTAGCAGCCACCACCCCGATCGCCCACCC
>NZ_QUWV01000102.1 GCF_003403295.1 Komagataeibacter melaceti
GAAGGAGTGCGCCTACAAGATCCCATGGATCAACGGCATCAGCCGCCCCGTCCAGCGCCTGGTGCAGGGCCTGCGTGCGGATCTCGCCGATCATTTGCAGGCCCGTTCCTGAGATGTCGGCCCGCTCACGCGGCTTTTCCACGATCGGGAAGGAAAGAGCAGTTCCCGATGTGGCATCCTGAACTGGCGCGCGGAGCCGGAACGCTTTCTCGCGAACCTTCAGTGTCGCGGGATGGAGATACACCGCCACGCGATCCCCGTCCTGCGAGGGCTGCCAGTCCTGCACGGGAAAGCCGTTCTCGGGCAGGATCGGGTATCCATAATCGTCGGCAGGCACGATGTCGCCATTGGGTGGCAGGTCCGCCTCCATCGCTTCACGCTGGGCGGCCGCGTAGGCGCGGGCATCGCAGGTATAGCGGTTATCCTGCCCGCCCTCCCCGAAAAGGTC
>NZ_QUWV01000103.1 GCF_003403295.1 Komagataeibacter melaceti
CCGGGGGCTCAGACGTCGCTTTCCCGGAAAAGGTGGCCGCCATCCCCTCGATCGCCTGCCGTTTCCACTGGGCGATCATCGTCTGATGTACCCCATGTTTCGAAGCCAGTTCCGCCAGCGTCAGTTCCCCACGGATCGCCTCCAGCGCAACCCGTGACTTGAACTCTGCCGCATACCTCTTCCGCGTAACCTTGCCCATAAAACCCGT
>NZ_QUWV01000104.1 GCF_003403295.1 Komagataeibacter melaceti
GCATTTCGCTGGAGCGAAAATACGCAGAAGAAAGATACGACAATGCAATCAATGTGACCTCTTGCATCGTAAAGGCCGTCCACATAAGCGGGACATGGACAAACCATCCGTGCGGGCCGGACAGGCAGGTCAGCCCAAAGGAACCACCTGACCTTGCATATCTCTCAAGGTGTCCACGGTCCGACAGGGGAAGGTGACCGGTGCTCAGGTCGAGGAATTTCCGGATCTGGAAAGGCGCTAACATCGGGTTTCTCCCTGCTTAAGGATGAGGCGGGTCAGACCGGCCCGGCGCTCTCGCCGAATGCGCCAGCGGGCAGGACCCATTGTTCGGGGGATGTGAGGACACGGCCACGCCAGCGGTGGCAGAGCGCGCGGCGCACCAGACCCGGGTGCTGGCGCACGGGGCCGTAGACCGTGCCGCCCCTGGCTAGCGTGCCGAGGTCCCGGTCGCGTCGAATGGTGCAACCAAATGCGCGTTCCCACTCACACAGCCGGGCGAACCGATCCGGGTCCATGTGACGCAGCGTCGCAGCCTGATCGGCAGACATGAATACACATGTCAGGCAGGACAGGCGGCCAAACCCGAGCTGATAGGGAAGCGGCGGAATCACGCCATGCCGACGCAGGATCTGCCAGACAGCCGCTTCACTCCAGGCATGTACCGGCCGCCAGTGATCGATATGCCGTCGGATCCGACCATCACGACAGTCTGCCCGGTGCCGCTCAAAGACAGCGTAACGGGCACGGTTCGCGGACTCCGCCGCGCGTTCTCCGGTTACAAACAGGGTCCGGGCATGACTGAAGCGCGCCTGGTTCCGCAGGGCGCCATCCGCAACCATGATCTTGGCGTATGGGGAACACCAGCGGACCGACAGGTTCGCCGAAACCTGCGGGAAGCGGCGTCGCGTATTGGGCGGTCCCTTGCCACCGACAGTGACCCGCCCTGTCGGGGTATCGAACCAGACCGGTGCGGTCGGCGCATTCTCGCGCAGCATTTCCCGCACGATCCCACCCTGGCGCGCGGAGAAATACAGCCTGACGCCAAGGGCCGCAGCCAGATGCCGCCCGTAATCGGGCACATGCGGCCAGTCAAAAACGTCCCCGTCATCGTCCACACGATGGTGCCACCACTCGATGCGCTGCGGCGCCACGCCCTTTTCGAGCAGGTGCAGCGTACTGGCGAGGGAATCCTTGCCAAAGGAACAGGCGACGATGACGTGATCATAACGCGCCAGATCAGGTATCTCTCCGGGCTCCGGCGCGACAGTTCCTTGGTGGGATGACAGGCTTGCGGTCGCCATGGACATTCTCCTTGTCTGAATGTCTTCTGGCGGTCCGACGGGGTATCGCGGGTCAAACGCGGCGCGCGCGCCGGCATCGCAGGCCCGCGGAGCGGGACAAGAGCCACCGTTTGAGGCGCGATGGCCCTTCGGGCATATTTTTCCTGTGTCTTCCTGCTCTTCCTATGCGTCCGCGTTCAGGTATTCGTGCAGATACCGGCGCAGCACCACGCAGGCTGCATGGGTGTCCCGCTCACCGTCATCCGCAAGGACACGATCCATCACTCTGGCGAGAACGGCGGCGGCCTCTCGGCCCGGGCTGAAAACAAGGGAAAACCCAAACTGTCCCTGCAGCACGCCGGTTCCCGCATCGTGGACCATGGCCACGATCTCGCCATGGACGACTTCCTCGACCTCAAGGTCCACTTCCTGACCGTCAGGCAGAATGGTGGTCCGGATCCCGTCAGAGTCCACACTGTCGGGGACGGCATCGAGGACGATCCGCGCAGCAGCCTCAGCGTCCGTCGCCGTGACCCTGAAATCGCCGGCATCCGCTTCAAACAGGCGCTCAACCAGCGTGACACGAAAATCAGGCATTGCCGTCCTCCCTTACCAGGACAAATTCGCTCAGTGTCGTGGCTTCGCGCCATGGGCAGTGCCACACCATCACGTCCTTTCCGCAGATTTCGGCGACAGAGCCACGCTCTCTCAGCCGGGCCAGCTCGGCCGACGTGACTCTGGGAACCGCCGTGAAAGCGGAAAATTCGACTACTGCCGCCTCCACGCTCTCATAGGGTCCCCGCCATCGGCGGGCCGTAGGCGGATAGATTTCAGGCGTCCGGATCAAAACCCCACCATCCGGGCGGAAACCCAGTTCAACCACATACCTGCCGATCAGACGCTTTTCCGTCATGTATTCATCGGTCATCACGGTTCTCCTTCGCCGACGCAGGTGAACGCGTAACCTGACGTTCTGGATAAGCCCGGTGGGGGCGCATCGCAGAATTTCCCGGTCGACGTCCTGCCAGAGGCCGTTGCTGGCTCACCGCCCGACGTCACCACTGAGGGCGACGGGCCGTGAGCCAGAGCCGTACGACGGCAACAGCCTCGCTCAGCTGAAACCTACAAACTCAACATGCGTCCTGAGGAATTCTTCAGGTGTCTGCGATGGCGGAGCCGGACTTTCCGCCCTGCCATGCGGCACATCATCCTCCTGATCTGTCGCAGCAGGATCATCGGTTCCCGGGCCATCCGCCGGCGCAACAGCATCCGCGTCGTCTTCCAACTCCGTCTCGTCGTCATGCGCCAGTTCCCCATCATCGTCATCCGCTTCGGATGGCGGGGCGAGCGCTTCCGCGAAGGTGGCGTTCAGCGCTGCGACATCGACCTGGAAACGCGCAGCAGGATGCACCCAGCTCCCCTGCCCGACATGGTCCATCAGGGCGCGGCGCATTTCCTTGCCGGTATTGCGCGGCAGGATACCTTCCGCCTTTATGGCCTTCGTGATGCCGGACTTACTAAGCGTTTTCAGGAAGTCTTCATCCGCCATGGCGGGCAGATGGTCGTCCGCTTTCACGATATGGCCGACCAGGACACCCCAGTCGCCGCTATTCGTCGCGTTCTTCTCGCAGGACAGCACGGCTTTGAGCACGTCGACAGCAGCGCCACGCAGGAGCGCCTCGTCCAGCGCCATCTCGCCATCCTGGAACAGTCCGGCGGCGGCCACGAGCCGACGTGACGGACGGCGCTGCGGGTAGTGTGCGTTGGAATCCCCGTCCACCCGGACATTCTGCGCGTTGAGGGCCGCGATCATCAGCCCGACCAGGACCCATGGATCGGCAGAGCCCCGGATGCCGTCCAATGCGGCATGCAGCGCCTGGGTGCGGAAACTGCCAATCATGTCAAAACCACGCCCCGAGATATCGGGCCGTTCCCGTGGCCCTTCGGGCAGGGCTTCAATGACGGCGGACGGCGTCACGCGACCTGCCGCCTCGCTGCCCGGCAGGACGCACCAGCCCTCGCGAACCTTGAGGCGATGATCGAGCCAGAAGAATTTCGTGGCGCCCTCGCGCTGCCAGTAGATCCGGACCATGCCGGGTTCGAAGACCGGCTCGCCGTTCTCGTCGCTCTGGAGGATCAGTGCGTCTTCAGGCGTGTTCTGACCCAGCCACTGGCGCTGCGCCTTCTCGTAGGCGAAGCCGTCATCGGTATAACGGCCGTCCTTCCCGGCTTCACCGAACAGATCCTCCTGCCAGGCGATCCGGCAGCTTTTTGCAATGGCGTCATCAAACGAGGCCTCAATTGCATAAAAACGATCCTGCCGCAGGGCTGACGCAATCCGGTCCCAATCGGGGATGGCAGCACCGGGTTCCCAGTTTCCGTCGGGCAGTTGCGCGCCCTCATCTTCGCAGGCTTCGACGTCCTCGGGCGGCGCCGCGCCAACCGGAAACCCGAAATGGCCCCAGACCTGTTCCTGCAGCGCGGTTGACGCAAGGGCGATACTCGCCAGTTCACGATTGCCGGGACCTTTTCCCGCCTCGATCCACGCCAGAATCTCGGGCAGGATGGCAGACAGGCGACCGATCTGCTTCAACTGCACCGGTGTGAGCATCAGCGCCTTGCAGATCGCGGTATCATTCCACTTTTTTTCCTCCCGAAGCCTGGCGACAACCCGCCACTGTTCAACCTGGGTCATGGGCTGACGGATCATGTTCTCCGATGCGGCACGCATCCGGTCCAGTTCCGCATCATCGCCTGCCACCGTCACCTGAATGGTTTTCAGGCCGGCCTTGACTGCGGCACGCCGGCGGCGATGCCCTGCAACGATCATCAGGCCGTCAGGAGTTTCGCGGACCAGAGGCGGGTGGATGATCCCGACGGCCTTGACGTTCAGCGCCAGCTGGCGCTCTTCCGCCTCATTGGGCGCGGATTTCCGCGGGTTTTCGGGGTTGTCGAGCAGGGTTTTCGGATCAACTTCGCGCAGTTCCATGGTTTTTACTCCGTGTTCTCAGGACGCCTTTCCTGATGCACTCCGGCGGCCAGCACCGGGCTGGCGGGGCAAGGGCGCCGCGCAGCGGCGGCACCGGACCCGCGCGCAGGCGGCGCAGACGCCGAGCACGGGGAGGCGCCACCCCTTGCGGCGCCTGGCCGGAGATGGCAGCCCTTCTCAGGCTGCCGCCTCTTCTTCCTTCTCCCTGTCCTCGGTGTCGTCATGCGCCGGGTCTTCATCGGTCGCGGTCGCCGCCAGATCGTCTTCCAGCGCTTTCAGCTCCGCGCGCTTTTCATCAAGCATCGCCTGTTCCGCGAACGGCAGGCCCAGACGGGCCCGGTAGGATGGCAGGCGACGCTGCGCTTCCTCCCGCATCCGGATTGCGTCACGGAGCGCGTCATCGATCCGAAGCAGCGCATGCTCGACACGCGACGTCAGCCCAAGGCCCTTCGTGTCGTCCTCGACGGCGATCTCAATGCGACCCGAGCGCGCTTCCACAAACAGCGTCACGTCGACCGCGCGCTTTTCGTAGTACACGCGACGGCCAGGCCCAGCTTCGCACATGACGGCGAACCCACCGATGCGTCCGAGGTTCCAGACCCCTGCCTCGCCGTTCTTCGCCGCCAGGCGGACCTGTAACAGGAGCCATGACCCGGCCTTCTCACGTTCGCTGACATCCCCCTTGTCCCGACGCAGTACGAACGCATCCCCCTTCGTGGGCTGACGGCTGGCAATATCCGCCTCGATAAGCGGGATCTGGCGCTCCGCGCCCGCAATCTCACGCTCGGCCCGGTCGATGGCACGTTTTACGGCGAACTGGTCGTCATAATGGGCGGCCGCGAGTCTCTCCAGCCGCGCAAGATCGGCCTCCAGCCCGGCTTTGTGCATCAGCCGGGCATCGCCTGAGGCGAGCGCCTTGGCCATGGCGAACTGGTTTCCCCCTTCCCCGCCAATGTCCTCAATCCGGCGGATGGAACGGTCACCTGACATCGCAAGGCCAATAAAGCGCTGCTTGCGTTCGAGGAGCTGCCAGTTGGTCGCGTCAACGGAACCCTGCTGGGCATAGGCGTAGAGTTCGATTTCCGCGTGCTGGTTGCCCTGCCGCTCGATGCGACCCTCGCGCTGGATGATGTCGGAGACCAGCCACGGCACGTCGAGATGGTGCAGGGCCTTGAGGCGCTGCTGGGCGTTGACGCCGGTGCCCATGGTCGCCGTCGAGCCGATCAGGATCCGCTTGCGGCCGGCATTGAGATCACCGAACAGCTTCTGCTTCGCCGCACTCTTCCTGTAGTGCTGCATGAACGCGATTTCCGCGCGCGGCACGCCCAGGCGGATCAGTTCATCGCGGATCCACGTGTAGGCGGAAAAACCGCGTGTCTCCATCGCGCTCTCGGTGCCCAGATCCGAAAAGATCATCTGCACCGCCCCCGGCAGGTCGTACGGCCGACCGGTTTCAGGATCGCTGTAACGGCTTTCCGATGTCTCCTGCCAGATCCGGAACACGTTCCCGATCATCAGGTTCAGCTTCGATGTGTCGTCATTCGCGGCAAGAGGGGCGACGAAGCGCAGGTCGATCGCGGCATGACGGGCATCCGTGATGACGGACAGGAGGATGTCATCGCCCTTCTGGGGACGCCCCTGGCGTGCTTCGATGGCGTTGATGCGGGCCGCCAGCGTCTTCTGGTAGGCCCTGAAGTTATCGTTTGTCGGCGCGACAATAATCTCGCGACGCCCGCCCCGGATTGCTGGCAGAGTCACGTACTGGCGCAGGTCATCGTGCTGCACGACATCCGCGAAGTCGCGATACATCGCCATGAGGTCGGCGACGTTGACGAACTCGGTGAAGCGCGTGACCGGCTTGTAAAGCCCGCTTGGCTGCAGTTCCAGTTCGGTACGGGTCTCGCCAAAATTGGCTGCCCAGGCATCGAATTCATGCAGGTAGCGCTTCTGCAGCGCCTCAAGATCCATATAGCGGCTGACCGTCCACATCTCGGCCAGCGTATTGGTGATCGGGGAGCCGGACGCCATGATCAGCGGGCGTTCCGGATTTTTTGCCGCCAGGTAGCGCGTCTTCACGAAGAGATCCCAGGCCCGCTGCGAGCCGTTCGGATCGACCCCCTTGAGGTCGGACTGGTTGGTTGCAAAACTCAGCTTCCGGAACTGCTGCGCCTCGTCGACGAGGATCTGGTCGATGCCGATCTCTCCCAGATGCACGAGATCGTCCTTTCGAGCGGCAAGGCCTTCCAGCTTCGCCTGCATCTTCTCCTTCATGCTCTCGACCCGCTTGCGCGACAGGCGGTCGGCCGCGTCGACGCTTTCCAGCACTTCCTCGTAAGACGCGATCTGCGCCTCGATCATCTGGCGTTCGAAATCCCCCTCCACCGGGATGAACCTGAATGCATCATGCGTGATGATGATCGCATCCCAGTTTCCGGTCGCGGCCCGGGCAAGGAACCGCTGGCGCTTTGCCTTCACGAAGTTCGTCTCGTCGGCGACGAGGATCCGCGCGGTCGGGTAGAGCATGAGGAATTCGCGGGCCATCTGGGCGAGGCAGTGACCGGGGACGGCGATCATCGCCTTGCTGATCAGGCCAAGCCGCTTCTGCTCCATGACGGCCGCAACCATCGAGAAGGTCTTTCCGGAGCCGACCGCGTGCGCGATATACGTACCGCCCGCGGCGATGATCCGCCAGATCACCCGTTTCTGGTGGGGCCGCAGGCTGATCGTGGTGCTTGCGCCGGGCAGGCGCAGATGGGAGCCATCAAACGCGCGTGCCACGAGGTTGTTGTAGGTATCGTTATACAGCCTGACCAGCCTCTCGGCCCGATCGCCATCCTGCCAGACCCATGTCTCGAACGCACGCTTGATCGCCGCCAGTTTTTCCTTTGCGGCTTCCGTCTCCTGTGTGTTCAGTTCGCGGTGCTCATTGCCATCGCCATCACGCCAGACATCCCATATTTTTGGCGATGCCTGCGTCAGGGCATCTTCCAGCAGTTCGCCGGCATGTCGCCGTTCCGTCCCCCAGACTGACGTAGCCTCGGCCATGCCCATGAACGCCCGTTTCTCCACGGTCCAGCAGGCAACCGCGGGCGCGTGATAGATGACCGTTTCGACCCCGAGCACCTCGGCGGTAAAGGCGATGATGTCGCTGACCGGCAACCAGGGAGCGCCAAGGCGCGCGGTGATCTCCGACGGACGCAGATCTGCTGGCTGGACGGCTTCCAGCGCCGTGATGTTCCGGGCGTAGCGCCCATCGATCCGGGCTGCATCGCGTGCTTCTTCCAGCTTGGTCCGCACGGCGCCGGAGAGCATTTCATCAGCCGTAACCCAGACATCGCGACCATCCACGCTTCGTACCGGATCGAGATAAACCGCATCCCCCAGTGCGGCCGCGACCTCAGCTTCGGACTGTCCCATGAGTTCCGCGATCCGGGGCATTTCCACACCGCCTGTTTCATGCAGGCAGACGGCCAGGGCGTCGTGGGCGGAATGGATCTCGGGTTCGACAGGCGCATGAATGACCCGTTCAGAGAAAATTGGTCCCATCCGACCTTTCTGTGTCGCCTCGTCGTATTCCTCGATGGACGAGACCAGCCAGACGTCGGGATCATCGTAAAATGGCGTCAGGTTCGGTCGCCGCTGGGTTTCGTTTTCAACCCCGGTTTCCGGATCGATCCGGACCGTCACATTCATCAGGTTGATCGGGCCGAACTGTCGGACAAAGCTGAAATAGGCACGCTTCAGATCACCCTGCAGGCGTCCATAGGGCAGGTTCTCCATCTGCGCTCGCAGCACCGCGCGTGCCGCATCCCGGACGGGTATCAGCGCGGTAATGATCCGGGCACGCTTCTGGAAGAGGCCATCCTTCTGATCTCCCTTCCTGATGGCGACCGTGGTGGGCTGTCCGTCGCAGATCTGCTGCAGGACGCCTTTCGTGACGAAGTAGGAGCCCTCTTTCAATTGGGCGCCATCGGCAGCCGTGCCGACCAGCACACCGGCTCCCGCCGGCCGGACAATGCGCTGGTTCAGGGGTTCCGGAAAGCGCACGTCCTGCCCGATCCGGTCCAGGGCCTCGGGCAACATCACATCGAGCCTGCCGTCGGCACGCGCGTCGCATGTATAATCGGGACCGAACTGGGTGGTGGTCCAGCCGTGACGGCCAAGCACCTGCTCCGGGTGGTCGAGGAAGTAGCGATTGACGAGGAGCGGACCGTTACCATGGTCGCTATTCGCAAGGGCGCCGGTTTCCAGCCAGGTCTCGTCATCGACCATGTCGCCGATCATGCGCTTGCGGAACACCAGTACGTCCACCACCACGTCCGTGCCGGCGTCATCGCGCATTGCTCCGGCCGGGAGCCGGACTGCCCCCACGAGGTCAGCCATGTCGGCAATGGTCCGGCGCGCGGTGCTGTCCGTCTTGTCCAGCGTATGGCGGGACGTCACGAAAATTGCGATGCCGCCCGGGCGAAGTGCTTCGATGGATCGGGCAATGAAAAAATCATGCAGGCTCAGGCCAAGCCGTCCCAGACCTTCCGGGCCACGCACGGTGCGATTGGAAAAGGGTGGATTACCGATCGCAAGGTCATACCCGTTTGCGAGCTTCACTGTCGTGAAATCCTCGCTGCGGATCCACTGGTTTGGATAGAGCCTGCGTGCGATCCTTGCCGTAATCAGATCATTCTCAATCCCGGTAAAGGCGATGCATCCTTCGAGCCTTTCTGGTCGGGCCGCGATGAAAAGACCGGTCCCACAGCCGGGTTCAAGCACGGAACCGCCTCTGAAGCCCATCTGCAGCACCTTGTTCCAGAGTGCGTGCACGATCAGTTCAGGGGTAAAATGCGCATATTGTGTTGCGCGCTTCAGTCCTGCCCTTTCAACATCTGTTGTGGAGGCATGGATCGCCTCGCCAACCTCTTCCCAGCCTGGGCGGGCGCTATCGCTCCCGGATGGAAACAGGTTGTTCGCCAGTTCTCCAGCTCCAAAGCCGATGAAGCGTGACAGGACGATCTGTTCGGGGGACGAAGCGTTTCGGTCTGCTTCTTCGATCTCCTTGAGCAGCGCGATTGCCAGCGCGTTGTCACGCGCCCGCTGTTTCCAGGTGTCAGCGAGGCCTCGGTCGGTCATCATATGAAAGTCGATCTTGGGAAGGGCCATCGCGGCCGGCAAGACAGGGGGCGAGCCATCTTCGCCTTCAAGTTCGCCCCAGAAAAGGTCGTTCTGGGTATCTGCGAGAGCGGTTGTGCCGAAGAGGTTGAGCTGGAACGACATGGCCGTGCTCCGTACAAACGCCGGCACCCGGCGCTGCTTCTGCAGGCCGGGATGTTTCCGGGTCAGGTTTTCGGGATGTCAGGAACGGGTGTGCTAATCAGGTTGTGTCGCCTGATTACTCTTTCCTTCAGCTCTTATTGCGACCGGGTCGGGCAGTGCGGGGCAAGGGTGCCGCGTAGCGGCAGCACCGGACCCGCGCGCAGGCGACGCAGACGCCGAGCACGGGGAGGAGCTACCCCTTGCGGCGTGCTGGTCGATCTGGTGCCACTCCCTAAATGACTTTGCGGACTAATCTCTTAATCTTATTCTTCTTCTGGAAGCAAACTTACCACCCGTTCAGCTTGAATGTTACGAAAAAGCGGGTAGTCACACATCCGATCGCTATGTCGCAGTCGTTTAAACTTTTACAGTCGACCGATAGTCAAAATGGATTGTCGCTGGAAAATTGCAACGTTGCAATTTTTGAGAAACCTCTAAATCGACATAGAGACGACCTGCGTTGTCGCGCCCGATTTCGCATTTTTAGCGTCATAGAAGCGTTCTCGGCTCACGTTTACGGATTACCTCGACGGTTGTGATAACTTTCGCAAAAGCCTTTCCATGCCGCTTTAAGCTTGGAACCATGCAGCTTGCCAAGTCGCTCACCGAGATGGTCTCGGAATGCATCGGCAATCAGGTCGATATCCCAGCCCCCGCCAGAGGAACGCGCTATTCTAGCGAATATCTCTTGGTCGGCTCCAAACTGGAGAGAACCGGCTGGGAACATTACCTGCCCATCGCTTTTCGCAGCCGCGGGTCGTACTACTTGATTGCGTTGTGTTTCTAATTCGCGGGTAGTCGTTTGATGATCTATGACCTTTGGGGTTTCCTTAGGTCGGAAAACAATCTCGAGTTCTCTTACTGCTCTTCCTTGTCTTATTTCCGTCCACTCGACCGTAAAATGCGCCAGTTCGTCGATTTCATTCTTACAAACGGTCAATACTTTTCGCCGCAACTGAGCAAAGTCTTTATAGACGTTAGGTGAGATCCCTAAAGCAGCACGAAATGCGATGACGTCACCTTTCCATACGGTTTGACGTCTCTTCACGCGCAAGGCCCCAATTTCGTAAAGTTTAAGCGCATAAGCCGAACGAAAACCCAATACAGCGGTGCGGTTCATGACCGCATAGGTCTCAGACTCTTGGATTAGTCTTCGGGCATCGGGAGTAAATTCCCACTCAATCCAACCGACTTCTTTTCCAGGCTCTGTGTCTTCAACCTCTTCCCTTGAAGAGGCAATCAGAGAAAATCGTCGCGTCGCTTTTTTACCTCGCCAGGAAATGTCGTCTTCGGCAAATAGAGTACCATGCAGTTCTTCAAGCATGTCACTTATGCGTTCGTTACCTTTGTGACCTCGCCTGATGTCTGCTTTGCGCATGCGGTGGACCACTGGCTTCCAAGCATCGCCACCGGCTACAAGGATCATCAACGCGAGTAGACGTGATGCAGTCAGGCTTAGCGATTGGCCTCTGACGAAACGTATCTCTACAAGGTGGCCAGGTTTGGCAAATTCGTCGGCACCCTTATGCTGTAGAGCGCGAGCAACACGCATGGCGCGTTTTGGTGCTTCATCACTTTCGGATGCGTATTGCATGGGCGGGTTATCCAGCACCTAACGGGACGAACGATTCGTATCCTGACCTTAGAATGAGAATAAGGTCAGGTGAAGGGGAAATTGGGCATCTCAGCATCTTCTCGCGGCCGTACATGGTGCTGAGAAGTAAGGTTTCTTATGAAGATTTTTATCAACACGACCGCAGCGTGCTGCGGGGGATTCTGATTCTATTCAAGTGATTCTGATTCAAGACAAAAAGTACTAGGAAAACCAACGACTTTTAGAGCATTTCCTGACCTCGTGGGGGACCTAGCCTGACCTCTTGGGGGATAGTAACCTGACCTCGTGGGGGATCTAACCTGACCTCGTGGGGGGCGGTCAGTTAAGATAGCTAGTTTTGGGGAAGTGCCCACACGTTATTTTAAGAACTTTCATGTTGACGGTCGCAAACCGGTATCTATGGGACTTGCGCGTGTTTTTTAATGAAATCTATGAGTGCGATTCGCAGTTTAACGGGCTTTCGTCTCTTTTTTAGATCTCGTTCATAGCTGCCGCAGCTGCCATGACGATGTTCCACGCCAGATGATTGCCCAGTGTGGGTGGATTGCAACGTTGCAATTATTTGAAGGTATATGGATTCCCTTGCGAAAAACGCGAGGTTACTAGCCTTTTTCCACAAGTAACTGACCTACCCGGTCGGCAGTAAGCGACGGTATGGGTAACCCAGCTCGCAGCACTATGCCGATGTCCCTGAGGCAACTGAACGCATTTGTCCCAAATTGCAATGTTGCAATCTCTAATATGTGGCAAAGAAAATTTCGAAAAAAAAAGCTCACTAAAGATTAAAGCGAAAGTGACTGGGTAACTGAAGGCCTGATGTGGTTGCTTATTTTGGCAGCGCCACCGAGATGCTCGACTGGAAGCTACTGCATTCGGCTAGGGGGGGAATTCAGTGTTCCGCTGTTCTTATTGATGCAGGGACAAATATCCCCCACGAGGTCAGGGTAAGCATTTGTAGCTTGCCCCCCCAAGAAGTCAGGATAGCGACGTGCGCCGATTGGGATCCCCCATAAGGTCAGGATACCTCGTACATCTTATCATATGCTCCCCCAAGAGGTCAGGACACTCATCTTTTCGGTTTTTATGTTCGCTGCCTAATACGGCACATGATCGTCGCGCTTTGCCGGCATTAAAAAAAGGGAATGGCTATCGAGTTAAGTCTCGACTTTCGAAAAGATAGATATTATCCATCAGAAATCGAAAGTTAGTGTGCGCCGGACGTTTATCGAAAGAAAGATTTATGACAGCTGATCTCGAGCAAGCCGGATATACGAGTCTCCAAATGGTTGAAGGGCTGGCGGATAAAGCCGCGGCAGTTCTGGAGAATTTGAGGGAAAGCGCTGTTGCCGCGCGAGCCGGCGAGCGACGAGAACCGACATTTCAGATTGGCCAGGCTGCAGAACTCGTAGGCCGGACGCCTGCAGCCATACGCGACGCAGAAAAGGATGGTCGTCTGCCCAAACCTGAACGGGGAGCCAATAACAGGCGTGTGGGATATACGCTTGAACAGGTCAACGACATGCGCGGGATCTTTGGCACGCGTCCGTGGCGTGATCCAGGCGACCCGCCGGCAATCATAGCTGTTCAAAACTTTAAAGGCGGTGTCGGGAAATCAACGGTTGCTGTTCACCTTGCGCAATATCTCGCGATCCAAGGCTATCGCGTGGCGCTGATCGATTGTGACAGCCAAGCGTCAGCAACAACGCTCTTTGGTTACGTGCCAGATTTAGACCTTACTGAGGATGAGACGCTTTATCCGTTTTTGCGGCACGATGAACGTTCGTCACTGAGCTACGCGCTCAAACCTACGCATTTCGATGGTCTATATCTGATACCGTCTAATCTTCGGCTGTTTCAATCTGAGTATGAAATCGCCGCGCGGATGGCTCAGGGCGAGCCTGGGCTTGTGGATCGGTTGTCGGTAGGGCTGGCATCTATAGCGCCAAATTTTGACGTTATAATTATGGATCCTCCTCCTGCCTTGGGAGCAATCTCGCTTTCTGTGCTGAGGGCAGCAAATGCATTGGTCGTTCCGGTGCCCCCGACAATTATGGACTTTTCGTCAACGACGGCCTTCCTGTCGATGCTGGAGGAGACATTGCGGACGCTAGCGCAGTTTGACAGGGCTCCTTCTCTAGAGTTTCTCAAATTCGTGGCTTCTCGGGTTGAAGAGAACAAATCGATTCACAAGGAACTTATCAAGCTGATGCAGGCTATTTTCGGCCATCATCTAGTTAGAGCCCCTCTGAAAAATTCTGCTGAAATCGACAATGCCACAGCTCGACTCATGACTGTGTACGAACAGCAAGGAGCGATCACAAGCAAGTCGGTTCGTGATCGCTGCCTTACCTATCTGAACGCAGTTTGTAAGGAGCTTGAAACGGATATTCGGGGAATGTGGCCTAGTCATCAGGAGCGGCTTCGCAGGGAAGGACTGGTGTAATTTTTTCGTGGAGGTGGCGGTTCATTGAACTCTCGCAAATCGTCAATTTCTGAAAATTGCAACGTTGCAATTTTGGACTGGTGGCGGAGCGAGAAGCGAAGCACGCATTTTCAAAGCATTATTCGAACTTTTTGCAGGTCGAGTAATGTGAAAAAGGAGGGATAAATGTCGGGGAAAAACAGGGCTTTTGCGGACGGGTTAACAGCTGCAATTTCAGGCGTAACCGGTAGACAAGGCCAGTCTCGTCCAAATCGGTCAATCATTAATGATCGTACTAACCGATTAGCAGAAGTTGCTAGCGGTAAAGTTGTTACTCGTACTCACGAGTTTATTGACCCTGCACGATGCAAAATGTGGGAGGGTCATAATCGTGATTACGCCGCGTTGTCTTATGAAAACTGTCGCGAACTTATCGAAAGCATTCGTGCGCAGGGACGCCAAGAGGTTCCGGCCATCGTTCGGCGATTGACCAACAACCCAGATTTTGATTTTGAAGTGATCTGTGGTGCACGCCGGCATTGGTCTGTTTCGTGGCTTAACGCCAATAATTATCGTGACATTAAGTTCCTTGTTGAGCCTCGTGAAATGGAGGACGAGGAAGCCTTCCGTATTGCGGACCTAGAAAATAGGGCGCGTGAGGATCTTACCGATTACGAGCGTGCAAAGGATTACTTGTTGGGTCTTGATCGGTACTATCATGGTCGCCAAAAAACGATGGCAGATCGGTTGAACGTCTCTGAAGCATGGTTAAGCCGGTACCTCGACCTTGCTAGATTGCCTGAAGCAGTCACTCGGGCATTTGTTAGCCCGCATGATATTCGGCTTAAGCATGTGATGCAGATAAAGCCCCTTATTAAAGAAAGTGCATCACGCGAAGTGGTCTACGAGGCTGCTGAACGTATTGCTGCGTTGCGAAGCAAAGATCAGAACTACCTTGTGGAACCTGCCGCGGTGGCTCGCGAACTCGAGAATGCGGTAGCAACGGAACTGGGACATCTACGTCGCGGCAGCGTGCGCTCGCCTAAACGTGGCGCCGTTGCTATCACTCGCGATACGGATGGCAAAGAGATTGTAAAAATAGATGCGAAGTCGCCTAAGCGTTTGCAGGTCACTTTCATGCTGGCGGAGCTACGTTCTCGCGAAGAGATGGAGGAGGCAGTTAAACTGCTGACGGATCGCTACTGGCCCGTTCAAGAATGAACTTTTGCTTAGGATGCGTAACCTGCAGCAGTCAGCGTATCAGATTTGTTTCTGCGTGAATTATCGGTGCTGGGTCTGAGTGGTAATGCTGGGTCACCATTGCACGAGTGTATGTGCCTTGTGTCCGAAATACGTGCTGGGGCGCGTTTGAGAGGACTAAGCGATTTCAAAACAAGCAGGCTGGGCATGTAGCTCATGGGGGCACTGCGTGTCGATAGGACGGTCTTGCTTGTGTACCTGATGACTGTAAACGTGATGTCATCGCCATACCAACGGTTCTGCAATCATTGCTGGTTAGAGTATTTTTTGCTGACCGTCCTTTTTGTTTTTGGTAGGCCGACTACTCATTGGACTGATTAGTAGTTAATGGGCACAGTGGCCCATGACGATATCAGCCGCGTTCTCGAGGCATAGCCTGAGGTGCCTGCGGCTTCGAAAGTCATTGCGTCGTCTGCGGATCGGTCATCAACAGGTCTTCATCAGGGGAAACACTGGTTTCCTGATATTCTGCTTTTTTGCTGTGTGTCCACTGGACGAATGCAGGTGAAAGCATGATCGCAATCAGGAAATTCCCCGGTTTATTGCCGGGCTTTAGCTGGCGGGATATCGAGGTGAATGGCGTGCGGATCCGCACTGCTACCGGCGGAAACGGACCGCCGCTGCTCCTGCTGCATGGTCATCCGCAGATGCATCTGACCTGGCACAAGGCGGCACCCGCACTGGCGAAACGTTTTACCATAGTGGCCCCAGATCTGCGGGGTTATGGTGATAGCGCCAAGCCTGAAGGTGGAATGGATCACGCCAACTATTCCAAGCGGGCCATGGCGGATGATCAGGTTGGCGTCATGCACCAGCTTGGATTTGAACGGTTCATGGTTGTCGGGCATGACCGGGGCGGACGGGTGGCGCACCGCATGGCGCTGGATGCACCGCAGTCGGTGGAAAAACTGGTGCTGGTCGATATCGTACCGACAGCAACGATGTATGCCCGGACCAATATGGAATTCGCCCGACGCTATTTCTGGTGGTTTTTTCTGATCCAGCCCGCCCCCCTGCCTGAAAGGCTGATCAGTGGAGATCCGGACTTTTTTCTCGAAAGCCACATTGCAGGACAGATCAAGATACCAGGATCGGTCGATCCGCGTGTCATGGTCGAATATCGTCGATGCTACGCCGACCCGGCAATGCGTCATGCAGCATGCGAAGACTACCGCGCTGCGGCAGGCATCGATCTAGTCCATGATGCGACTGATGCAGACAAGCGGATTGAGGTCCCATTACTGGCTCTGTGGGGCGCACGCGGCACCGTGGGCGCGCTATATGATGTTGTCGAGACATGGCGCGAAAAAGCAGTGGACGTGCGGGGATACGCGATCGACTGTGGTCATAGTCCGCAGGAAGAAGCACCGGCAGAACTGCTGCATCGGCTTGATGCGTTTCTCTGACCTTCGCGAAACAGTTGGAGAGTCAAAGCTCGATTTTCACCGCATTATAGTCAGTTATGCTTTGAAAAGCAGACCCGTTCAATCCAGATGACGCGATTGCTGAAGATATCGATCGGCTGTGTGCGGATTCAGAGGTTACGGAGCGACCTCTGACCCGGATCAGGGGGAGGCGACCGCATGTTCCAGATAGAGCCGCAGCACCGTAACGGCTTCCTTGTCCTGTGCCGGGCGGGGGACCGAATGATCCTGTGGCAGGGCAAAGATTGCCTTGACCAGATGCAGCAGCATCACGGCCCGTTCGTCATGTAGACCCGGAGAACCACCCAGCCGTGCCAACAACTGGCTCATGCGCCCGATCAGTGCCTTGCGGAGCGTTCCTGTCCCATCTGGCAGGGTAACCCCGCTGTCGAGCAGGGAAAGGACGACTGAGCGTTCCGTCCGCAGACGCTGGATGATATCCAGCAGTCCTTGCGCCGCGTCACGTGGCGACAGCGGCGGATCGCGGTCGACCAACTCATCCAGGGCATGCAGGAGCCGCGCGCCGTAGCGTTCGAGCACTGCGGCGGCCAGCACGTCCTTGGTCGGAAAAAAACGGTAGAGCGAACCGATTGCTGTGCTGGCGCGGGCAGCGATCTCGGTCATGGTCGCCGCCTCGTATGACTTCTCGCCAAAGACCGTTGTTGCGGCTGCGAGGATCGCTTCAACGCGGTCGCGTCCGCGCTGCCGCTTGGGCGCGAGTGGTGATGAACGGGGCGGGCTTGACATAATGCGAGGGTACCCTCAACTTTCTTTTATGCGAGACAGTCCTCGCATAACCGATTTTCCATTGCCGGTCGATGTTTGACCCGACCATGTATCCAGATCCCGGAAGGCGCCGATCCGTGAACAGATTTGACCCGCGAACCACCGCCCTTGTCCTCATTGACCTGCAGAATGGCATACTTGCCCTGCCAACCGCCCCGCGGCCATCGTCGCAGGTGCTGGAGAGCGGTAAATCGCTTGCTGCCCGCTTCCGGGATGAAGGTGCTACGGTCGTCCTGGTTCGGGTTGCGTTTGCGCCCGACTTTGCCGACGCGCCGCCCGGTCCCGCCGACCAGCCCTTAAGCCCGCCGGAAGGCGGCCTGCCAGCGGATTGGGCGCACCTGGCGGATGGGCTGGCAGCACCCGGCGATATCGTCATCACCAAACATCAGTGGGGGGCATTTACAGGCACGGAACTGGACCTTCAGCTTCGCAGGCGGGGCATCCGGACGGTCGTGCTGGGCGGTATTGCTACGAATTTCGGGGTTGAATCCACCGCACGGCACGGCTGGGAACTTGGCTACCATATTGTCATCGCTGAGGATCTCTGCACCAGCCTGTCAGCAGACCTTCATGATGTCTCCATCCGCTCGATCCTCCCTCGGATTGCACGTGTGCTGCCTTCCGATACAATCGTGTTTGGCGGTTAAGCGGTGAGGGTAGGGCCATCAGCGTGGCTGCTGACCGGGCGATGGGGCGTAATGGCGCTGCTTTCGCTGGTTTTTGGTATGCTTCTGACCGTCTTACGCCTGCCGGCCGCGCCGCTGCTGGGACCACTGGGGGCGGCGGTCGTACTGGCCACACGGGGCGACGCGGTCTGTATTCCCCGCTGGGCCTTTCTCGGCGCACAGGGCGTGGTCGGGGTCATGATCGCCAGCTATCTTTCAGCCTCGATCTTTCACGAAATGGCAGCCAGCTGGCCGGTCTTTGTCGCCGGTACGTTTTCTACCCTGTCTGCGGCTGCCCTTCTCGGCTGGCTGCTGACACGTTCGCGCCTGCTACCCGGCAATACTGCGATCTGGGGTTCGTCACCCGGTGCGGCCACGGTCATGACCCTGATGGCGGAATCATACGGGGCGGATATGCGGCTCGTCGCCTTCATGCAATATCTGCGCGTGGCCTGCTGCGCCGTCATTGCGGCTGTTATTGCGCGCGTGGCCGGAACGCCGTCCGCCCCGCTGGTCGTGGCACAGACCCTCTCATGGCAGGGGATTTTACTGGCGCTTGTGACCGCACTGGCAGGCAGCGCCCTGGGTACCCGTCTGCGCGTGCCGGCCGGTGGACTGCTGGTGCCCATGGGGATCGGGATGACTGCAAGGCTTGGCGCCCATCTGCCGATCGAACAGCCGCATCTTCTGTTGGTCGCGGCCTATGCCTTAGTCGGGTGGGGCATCGGCATGCGGTTTACGCCAGATGTGCTGGCTTATGCCGGACGTGTCTTTCCACGTGTGCTGGGTTCCATCCTCGCGCTGATTGCGGTGTGTGGCGGCTTTGCATTGATACTTGCCCGGCTGGCGCATGTGGATCTGCTGACGGCTTATCTTGCAACCAGTCCTGGCGGGGCTGATTCCGTCTCCATTATCGCCTCGACTACGAAAGTGGACATGCCTTTCGTCATCGCCATGCAGGTCGCCCGGTTTTTCTGCGTTCTGGTCACTGGGCCAGCTCTGGCGCGTTTTCTGTCCCGCAGATCATCGGGAAAAGGGCAGCGCGATGTGTCGCAAGAAATACACGGGAAATAGGCGAAAAGGAGGAGGGGCTTGCTGAAGGCCGATGCAACAGATTCCGCCCTTACAAACCCGCTGGCGCTGAGGCTTGACGACAATTTTGGTCGATGGCGGGAGCAGCGATCTGGCCATCAGGGTGCAGTCATTTACCCCGCGTGTCTGGCGCGCGGCGTATTCTTTCGCCGTATCCCCGTTTGACGGCCATATCCGTTCTGATGATGTCATAGCTTCCTGTAATCGCGTGGGCTGATGCCGGTTTCCCTGCGAAACATCTGTGCAAAATGGCTCGCACTCTCGTAGCCACTGGTCAGGGCGATCTCGATGATGGACCTGTTGGTCTGTGACAGAAGCTCCTTCGCATGGTCCACACGCCGCCGGATAAACCAGCGTGACGGGCTTTGCCCCATGGTGTTGTGGAATGACCGGCTGAAATGAAACCGGCTCATCCCGCACAACCCGGCCAGAAAATCGAGGTCGAACGGTTCGGCGAGATGGGCCTCCATATGATCCAGCGCCTTACGTAGCTTCCACGCTGGCAGTTGTGCGGGTCTGGACGTGGGCGAAGGCTGTGTATGGGCATAATGACGCAGAAGATGGACGGTCAGACTTTCCAGAAGTCCATTCACAAATAGAGAACTGGCCGAATGAGTCGTCTGGATCTCGGCCGTCAGGCCTGTTAGAACGCCAGAGATGAATGCGTCCTGACCACCGGAAATGTCGCGCATGGAAAGCCGTGATGGATTAAGCCCTAACGATCGGGCACCAGAGTAAGGCCCAGATAAAGATGCAGGACTTCAAACGGACGGTCCGGACCAGCCTGCCAGCGCATGAGGTAAGGTGCATTGGTCTGTGTCAGGAAGAATGATCCGGATCCGACCTCACTTTTCGTCCATTCACCTGTCAGTTCGCGTTCCTCGATCTGAGCTTTTCCCGAGATGATCCAGACCAACAAAGGTTCGGCCACGGCCGGGACCAGTAATTCATGTTCGTATTGCGGTCGACGGAATATCTGCGCCTCGGCCTCTTTCCATGCCTCTCCCCGGCTTTGCCCGATCTTCCGGCCCGGAATACGGTCCTCGAGGGCGTAACTGGCGGCATGCAGCGAAGAACGATGCGGGTGCGGCATCCGGTTTCCCTTTCAGGCGTGCCGTGAATTGTCCAGTCCAACTCACAAAAACGCAAAATCACAATGGTTTTAGCAAGAGGACGACAGAAACCATCTGCCTGGGTCTTTACCTGTTTTCTCGTTCTTTTTTAAACGGAATAGGTAAAGATTATCATGAGTACCAAAGGTAAAGTTGCCCTTGTTACCGGAGCCTCCAGCGGGATAGGCGCGGCAACAGCACGCAAACTTGCGATAGAAGGCGTTATTGTCGGTCTGGCAGCACGGCGCAAGGACCGTCTGGACGCACTGGTGACGGAAATCACCGGGGTAGGCGGCAAAGCCGTTGCCCTTCCAACCGATGTTACGGATCTGACGTCATGCAAGGCTGCGGCAGATGCCCTCATTGCCCAATTCGGCAGGATTGATGTGCTGGTCAACAATGCGGGCCTGATGCCCCTGTCCAACATTGACAGCCTGAAAGTGGACGAATGGCAGCGAATGGTGGACGTAAATGTTTCGGGTGTCCTCAACGCGACGGCGGCGGTTCTTGCGCAGATGATCGCACAGCATTCGGGTCATATCTTCAACATGTCCTCGATTGCGGGCCGGAAAGTCTTTCCCGGCCTGGCCGTCTATTGCGCCACAAAGGCTGCTGTCGCGGCGTTTTCCGACGGACTCAGGATGGAGATCGGGCCAAAGCACAATATCCGCGTCACCTGCATCCAGCCGGGTGCGGTGAAGTCGGAACTGTACGAGCAGATTACCGACCCCACCTACCGCAAGCAGATGGACGATCTGGCGGCCTCCATGACCTATCTGGAAGGCGAGGACATTGCCGATACGATCCTGTTTGCACTGAAATCACCATCCCGGATGGATGTCGCGGAACTGTTCGTTCTGCCCACCGAACAGGGATGGTGAGTATAAAATCCTGCTCTGGAACGCGCTGTCTTTTACGACGCTAAAGCGCAAGATTGGAAAGCCCCGGATGATCGTCCGGGCGTCGTCCCTGCGGCCAGTGAAACAGTCGGTCTGCGGCCTCTATCGGCAGGTCATTGATTGATGCGAACCGGCGGCGCATAAGCCCGGCAGTATCGAATTCCCACAATTCATTGCCATAGGACCGGAACCACCGACCCGCATCATCATGCCATTCATAGGCAAAGCGGACAGCCATGCGGTTATTGCGGAAACCCCAGAGTTCCTTGATCAGGCGGTATTCGTGCTCCCCGTTCCATTTGCGTGTCAGGAAGGCCACGATCTCATCGCGCCCATGGATGAATTCCACCCGGTTGCGCCACTGGCTATCCACTGTATAGGCCTGCGCCACTTGTTCAGGGTTCCGGGAATTCCAGGCATCTTCGGCAAGCCGGACCTTGCGTGTCGCACTTTCAATATCAAAAGGTGGGAATGGCGGTCGTGACATGAATAAACTCCGTGTGGTGTAGAAGTCATGGTTGTCGCAGCATTGTGTTTCCTTCACGACACTGACGAAATGACAGTCATCCCTCGTTTCAGGGCATGACCAGATCCATTACTTTTGTCCTTTATCCGGATTTCCAGATGCCTGATGGGGCGCGGGTTCCGCCACAGCCTTCAGAATTGCAGGACGCGTGGTTGAGCAGGGTTAAAAGCGATGGTGAAAGCGATAGCCCTACACAGGGTAGAAGGACGCCTTTGACGCCCCCATTGCATCCTTAGCTCCCATGCCCGAGCCGGTGGCCGGGTCGAAACCCATGGGACCGGGCCTGCCATGCAATCAGGAAGCCGGCAGCGACAAGCCCCATCACCGCCCAGGGAAATGATGCCGCCCCCCATGTGTTGAGCAGCACGCCGCCCAGAAGGCCGCCACCGGCTATGGCACTGTTCCACGCCACCACATTCATCGACAGCGCGACATCCGCGCCATCTCCGGCTGCATCGGCCAGTGCCGTCTGGAGCAACGTCGCGGCGCCCCCAAATGTCAGCCCCCATATCGTCACCCCAATCATGATGACTGCAGGCGATGCTGATCCGATGGCAAAAGCCGCGGCCACGACCGCGAATATGGCGAGGCTGAGCAGGACGGACAGGCGCAGGGCGTGATCAACCGTGCGGCTAGTCAGCCAGATGCCGACAAAGGCAGAGACCCCGAACAGCAGCAGGATGCGATCTGCCTGTCCCGCCAGCCCGGCCGGCGTTATGAACGGCACGATGTAGGTGTAGAGCACATTGTGCGCGAGCATCCATGCCATCACCACGCCCAGAACCGACCGCACGCCGGGCGTGTATAAAACATGACGGAACGGCAGACGCTCATCATGCGCGGCACCCGGAAAGTCAGGAACCTTCGCCAGCACCCATGCGATCAGCAGCACGGTCAGGCCCGACATGATCCAGAAAGCCAGGCGCCAACCGACGGCAGCGCCCAGCCATGTCCCGGCGGGAACCCCCAGCGAGAGCGCGATCGGCGTGCCCACCATGGCAATCGCCAGGGCACGGCCCTGCTGGGCGCGCGTCACCATCCGGCGCGCATAGCCGGCCAGCAACGCCCAGGCGAGGCCCGCCGCCGCACCTGCTCCATACCGAGCGACAAGGATCATGCCGTAATGCGTCGAAAACGCGGTGATGGAATTGAACACCACGAAACCTATGATCGCCAGCAGCAGGACCTTCCGGCGCCGCCATCGCTGCGTGGCGAGTGTGAGCGGGATCGCCGCACTCAGCGAGCCTATGGCATAGGCCGTCACCATCTGCCCGGCGAGCGCCGGGGAAATATGCAGGCCCGCACCGATCTGAGGCAGCAGACCCGCCGGAAGGGTTTCGGTCATGATGCAGATGAAACCGGTCATGGCCAGCGCGAGCAGGCCGGCAATCGGAAGGTGTGCATCGGTTTTTTGCGTGGGCACTGTGATGGTCGGGTTCATGGGGCGCTCATATATGGATCGTTTGATACACATATAGGGCAGCCGCAGCCTTGGCAATCACTTATGGATCACTTAATATGGAAGTCTTTCGGAAGGAACGATGACATGGCGCGGACCGGGCGTCCCCGTGAGTTTGACCGCGACAGGGCGATTGACGCCGCCACGGCGCTTTTCTGGGCGCAGGGGTATGAGCCGACCTCCCTGACGCAGCTCAAGTCCTGCATGGGCAATATCTCGCCTGCGAGTTTCTATGCCGCGTTCGGCTCGAAGGAGGCCCTGTTTCGCGAAGTCGTGCAGCGTTATCTGGCCACATACGGGCAGGTGATGGCACCGTTATGGGATGAAAGCCTGTCGCCGCGCGAGGCCATCGAACGGACGCTGCGCAGCTCAGCGCATATGCAGGCGGCCCGCACTCATCCGGCCGGGTGCCTGGTCGTGTGCGGTGCCAGTAACTGCTCACCTGAAAACGAACCCGTTCAGGCGCTTCTTGCGGCGGAACGACAGCGCACGCGCACCGGCATCAGGGCCTGTGTGGAGCGCGCCATCGCCAATGGTGAATTGAACGCATCCCCGGCGACCGATGCCCTGCCCGATATTCTCACGACTTTTTTCCACGGCATGACATGCGAAGCCCGGGACGGGATGCGTCCGGACACTCTGGATGCGGCCGTTACGTCGCTGCTGACGTTGTGGGATATCAACGCGGTGAAACGGGGAACAGCAAAGCGGCCTGAGAAAAAGTCGACGGACTGACAGCGGCGAGACGATCCGGATCGAACATTCTATATCGGTCGGTCCACAAATCCTTGACGCTACTTTGTGTCTCTATTATGGATCGGTCGATATGGAAATGGTGTCTGCGGAACCCGACGCCATGCCTCTTCAGGGAATCCGATCATGAGCACATCAAAAATAGCCCTCGTCACGGGTGCCAATCGCGGCATCGGATACAGTATTTCCAGGCATCTGACGGCCGCGGGTATCAACGTGATCGGCACGTATCACGCCAATGCAGATGAGGCGAAGGCTGCTGAAACTGCCCTCAGCCACAAGGACGCAAAGCTGCGCATGCTGCAGTTGGACATCGCGAACCATGCGTCGTTCACGGACTTTGCAGTTCAGGTCAAAGCTCTTCTCGCAAACGAGTTCGGGCAGCAGGAACTGAATTATGTTGTCCAGAACGCCGGCAACATCATCCACACCCGCTTTGATGCCGCAACATCCGAACAGCTCGACAATCAGTACAACATCCACTTCAAGGGCCCGTACCTGCTGACGGTAGCCCTTCTGCCCCTGATCCGTGATGGCGGGCGCATTCTCAACATCACCTCTGCCGCGACGCGCTTCTACCTGCCGGATCATGCTCCTTACGCGGCCATGAAGGGCGCAACCGAAGTCATCTCGCTCTATATGGCAAAGGAACTGGGCGCACGGGGCATTACGGTCAATGCCATCGCCCCTGGCGCGGTCGCATCGGACTTTGGTGGCGGTCTGGTCCGTGACGATGCCGCGGTCAACAAAAGCCTCGCAGAAATCACGCCGTTGGGGCGTGTCGGCCAGCCCGACGACATCGGGGCCGCGGTCCGTGCCCTCCTGTCTGACGACATGCACTGGGTAAATGGCCAGCGCATTGAGGTGACGGGCGGCCAGTCGCTTTGATCCCATACAGAAAAGGGCAGGGGGAGTCCGCATGATTAACGTTATGGCCAGCAGCGTCATCAATGCACCCGTTTCGTCCGTTTGGGGGCTGATCCGTGATTTCGGTGCCCTTGGAAACTGGTTGCCGGGCGTGAAAAGCTGCGTAATCGAAGGCGATGATCCCGATGATCGTGTCGGCGCGATCCGCTGTGTTGAAATGGGCGATGTCGGTATGATCCGTGAACAGCTTCTGGCGCTGTCGGACGTGGATCATGCGGTAACGTTCTCGATCATTGAATCGGCTCTGCCGATCCGGAACTACCGCTCGACCATCACGCTTCTGGCCATAACGGATGGCGATCGCACGTTTATCCGGTGGCGCGGTCAGTTTGAAGCGGCTGCCGAACACGCAGCCAGCATGGAGGCCCGGATGCCGACACACATCTACCAGCCAGCATTCGACAGACTGGCGGAAATTCTGGCGTTGAGGAAAACGCGGTCATGACCAGCTTTCATGGTAAATCCGTTCTCGTGCTGGGCGGCAGTCGTGGGATTGGCGCCGCCATCGTGCGTCGCTTCGCAACGGATGGTGCGAAAGTCATTTTCACGTATCTGTCCTCCCCTGACGACGCTCACGCCCTGGCGGCCGAGACCGGAGGCAAAGTCCTGCGCGCCGACAGCGGCGACCGGGATGCCCTCATCGCGCTGATCGCCTCGCTCGGCCCCTTGGACGTGCTGGTCGTCAATTCCGGAATTCTCGGCGCGGGTGACCCGCTGGACATGCCGCCGGATGCCATCGACCGGCTTTTCCGCATCAATATGCACGCGCCTTATCACGCGGCGGTTGCTGCCGCACGGACCATGCCCGACGGCGGCCGCATCATCTTCATCGGCTCAGCCAATGCAGATCGTATGCCGATGAGTGGGCTTGCAGCCTACAGCGCCAGCAAGGCGGCACTGAAAGGCATGGTCAAGGGACTGGCGCGCGATTTCGGCGCGCGCAATATTACCGTCAACGTTGTCCAGCCTGGCCCCACCGATACCGACATGAACCCCGCTGATGGGCCGCTGAAGGACGTGATGCACGACTTCATGGCGATCAAGCGCCATGCCACGGGCGCGGAGATCGCGGGGCTGGTCGCGTATCTTGCCGGGCCAGAGGCCGGCATCATCACGGGGGCTGCATACAATATCGATGGTGGCTTCGCAGCCTGACGGAATGACTGATCTCCACCCATTCGCTGGAAAAAAGGAATGAGGACCATGACCCATTCATCCGCTCATGCCGCCAATGCGGGCACTTTCACGATCGGCGGCGATCTCGCCGTTCATCGGCTTGGCTTCGGTGCGATGCGCATCACAGGCCCGGGCATATGGGGGCCGCCCACCGATCATGATGAGGCCATTCGCACGTTGCGGCGGCTTCCCGAACTCGGCGTCAACTTCATCGATACGGCGGATTCCTACGGTCCCGATGTCTCGGAATGGCTGATCAGGGAAGCGCTGCACCCGTACCGCAAGGGCCTCGTGATCGCGACCAAGGGTGGTCTGAACCGCCGCACCGCCATGTCATCAAGCAGGCGCTGGCGAAGGGGACTGATTGCAGCAATGCACAGGGACTCTGTCATCATCCGGCTCCGTCTGGTGGGAAGAAGATCTGTCCTTTCTGTTTTTTGACGCGGCAGTGCTGGCGCGGAACCTGTAGCTGTTATTTCCTGTCTCGCTGATATGACAGTGATGGGTTAGCCGATCGAGGAGCGCCGTCGTCATTTTTGGGTCACCAAAGACGTCTTCCCATTCACTGAAGCCCAGATTGGTTGTGATGATGACACTGGTGCGCTCGTAGAGGCGGCTGAGCAGATCGAACAGCAGGGCGCCGCCAGACGCGCTGATGGGGAGATAACCGAGTTCATCACGGATCACGAGATCCAGGCGGAGTAGCCTGTCGGCAATCTGCCTGGCCCGGTTGGCGGTCTTTTCCTGTTCGAGCGCATTGACCAAGTCGACCGTTGACCAGAAGCGCGCCTTCTTGCGGTGATGGGTGATCGCCTGGATGGGCAGCGCGGTCGCCAGGTGGGTTTTCCCGGTTCCCGGACCGCCGATCAGCACGACATTCTCAGCACGCTCGATGAAGTCCCCGCTATGGAGCTGGCGGACCATGGGCTCGTTGACCTGCGTATTGGCAAAGGAGAACCCGGACAGGTCCTTATAGGCAGGGAACCGGGCGGTCTTTGTCTGGTAGGCGATGGAGCGCACTTCGCGTTCGGCCAGTAACGCGATATTTTCTTCTTCTCGGCCATAAGGTTTATGCTCCGGTAAACCCAGGGTAGTTCAGTTTCTGGAAGAAGCCGAGCTGGACTATTCCATCAGTCCTGGACAGGTTCTTGTCGGACATTCTGGTCAGATACTCATGCGGCTGAGGTTGACAAGCCAGTCACAGAACAGCTCAGCCTGACTGCTACGCGGTGTGTGGGCCGTTAGCACATAGCCCCGGCGGCTTCTGAGTGGTTTCTGCCAGACTTTGACCAGCACGCCGCTTTCCAGACAGGTATCAACCAGCGGCCGCCACCCCAGCGCGATGCCTTCCCCTTGCATGGCAGACTGCAGCAGCAGGGGATAGTTGCCAAAAGCCCGGAAACGTGCCGTCTGCTGGCTGCCCCGCACTGACGGGTCCGGGTCCATCCGGGCAAACCAGTCCGTCCATGTAAACCACAGGTTCTCATGTCCATTCAGGTGTAGAAGATGTGCACGTCCCAGATCAGCCAGTGTCGTAAAGGGACCATGGGTGCGCGCGTACGCGGGACTGCATACAGGATAGACTTCCTCCTCAAACAGCGTAATGCGGTTTTCGCCTGATTTACGGACGGCAGCCTCAAACAGGATGGAGACATCCGCCGTTATCCCTAAGGGGGGCTGGGCCTGTAGCGCTTGGGTTGTCAGGATCTGGATTTTTATGCCCGGACAGATTTTTTCAAAATCCGGCAGGCGGGAAATCAGCCAGTTGGCGGCAAAACCATAATCTGTCAGCACATTCAGGACTCTATCCCGGCTAACGGCCGTAGCCTGTTCTAGCGCAGTCCTGATGGTGGCCCGTGCTTCCGACGCCGCGGCAACCAGCGTGCGGCCAACCTCATTCAGCGCAACCCCGCGATGCCTGCGCATGAACAGCGGCATACCAACGACACGTTCGATATGGCCAATCTGCTGGCTGACGGCGGGCTGGGTCATGCCCAGTTCGGCCGCAGCAGCGCTGAAACTGCCTAGACGGCCCGCCGCTTCGAGCACCCGCGCATTACCCATTAGATAATCAACTATGTATCCTGTCATAATTATTAATTATACCACCCATAAGAACAAAATGACATCACAAACCACATTAAATGATGCATATTAATTTCATCCACAATCCACTATCGTAATACGTTGTATATTCGTGAGATAGAGACTCATGCTCGAGCAGCAGTCCAACCGTCCCAATTTCCTTGTGGTGCTGGCAGATCAGCTGACGGCAGCGCTGCTTCCCGCAGTTCTGGGCGGTCGCGATCCATCGCCCGTCATCGTCCCCAACCTGACGGATTTGGCAGGGCAGGGCGTGGTGTTTGGTAACGCTTATACCAACAGCCCGTTATGTGGTCCGTCGCGGGCGGCGTTCATGAGCGGCCTCCTGCCCACCATAAGCGGCGTGTATGACAATGCCTGTGAATGGCACGCCGATACTCCGACATTCGGCCACCGGCTACGACTTGCAGGGTACCGGACGATCCTTTCGGGCAAGATGCATTTTGTCGGGCCGGACCAGTTGCACGGGTTTGAGGAACGCCTGACAACCGATATCTACCCTGCCGATTTCAGCTGGGTGCCTGACTGGCTGCACCCGGAAATCCGGCCGGACTGGTACCATTCCATGGATTCAGTTCATCAGGCCGGTCCGGTCGTACGCAGCAACCAGATCGATTATGACGAGGAAGTCGCCTTCGCCACCCGCCGTAAGCTGTATGATTTGGCTCGCACGCGCGATGGGCGTCCGTTCTGTATGCTGGTCTCCTTCACCCATCCACATGACCCATTCAATATCGGGCAGGAATGGTGGGACCGGTATGCTGGTGTCCCCATTCCGTCGCCCCAGGTAGATCTGGCACAGGATCCTCATCCCGCCGTTATCCGCATACGTGAGGCGTGCGGCATTACGGCCGACCCCGCGACGCCACAGGCAGCCCTGCGTGCGCGGCGGGCCTATTTCGGCGCAATTTCGTATATCGATCATCAGGTAGGACGGCTGCGCGCGGTGCTGCAGGAAACGGGGCTGGACCGCGACACGGTGATTGTATTCACCAGTGATCATGGTGAAATGCTGGGCGAGCACGGTCTGTGGTACAAGATGTCCTTTCATGAAGGGGCGTCGCGCGTGCCGCTGATATTCAGTGGCTTGGATTTTTTTCGTCCTCGCATTGTACGCGATGCAGTCTCGCTGGTGGATGTGGGGGAGACGCTGTGCACACTGGCGGGAGTGCCACCTGCACCCCGCACCGATGGCCGCAGCCTTGTTCCCCATCTGAATGGATTAGGCGGCCATGATGGCGTGTTTGGCGAATATTGCGGGGAAGGCACGACAGCGCCCGTGAGCATGATTCGCCGCGCGCAATGGAAGTTCATCCATACCCCCGGCGAACCCGACCAGCTTTTCGACCTGAACGATGATCCGGATGAAACCCGCAATTTGAATGGCAGCACTGCTGCGGCAGCCATACTGGCGGCCTTCAGGGAAGAAACGCATAAGAAATGGGATTATGCCCGCATTACCCGCGATGTCATTGCCAGCCAGCAACGGCGGCAACTGGTCAGCCGCTCGCTGGCGATGGGGACCTGTACCCACTGGGACTACCAGCCCCCGCCCAATGCCCACAACGCATACATCCGCAATCACAAGCCTCTGGAAACGCTTGAGGCTGAAGCGCGGCTTTATCCTCCCAGTGTCCGGTGAGACATTCGCCATGAACCGTATTCCCACCCTGTCGTACGTGACAACATTCGTCTTCGTCCTTTCGGCTGGCACGCTACCCTGCGTCTGTGCATCCTTTGCGGCAGACCTGACCGATACCCAACCCGCCTCAAAACGGGCAAAATCGTCGCGCCATGCTCCCGGAACGATGATGGCCAGCGGCAGACCTGCAAGGAAAGACGCAGGTGGCGTGGAGGAAATAACCGTCCGTTCCACGCGGCGGACCCAGCGATCAAGCACCATTCCTGCCTCCATCGTCGCCCTGTCTGGCAACACGTTGCAGACTACGGGCGTGCGGGATGCCCTGACCCTGGCCCATGACGTACCGGGGCTTATGGCCGAAACCACATCGGGCTCCGCCAATCCGCGCTACCGTCTGCGCGGTATCGGCACGAATGACTTCTCGGCCAACATGACCACGGCGGTCGGCGTGTCGGAAGATGACGTGTTTTTGGACAGTGGGGCCTCGCAGGGGGTACCGATCTATGATCTGGACCATGTCGAGGTATTCCGTGGACCGCAGGGCACATTGCAGGGCAAGAATACCACAGCGGGCACCGTCAATTACTATACTAAACGACCCACCAATCATCTGGACGGCTACGTGCGGGGCACGGCTGGCAATTATGGGCGGCTGGGGGAGGAAGGGGCGATTGGCGGCCCTATTGTCAAGGATCGCCTGATGGCGCGCTTTGCCATCACCAACCAGGATTTTTCCGGCCAATACCATGATAGTTACCGGAAGGAAGATGCCAACGGTTACCAGTATTACGACATGCGTGGCGAGATACTGGCCAAGCCCACAGATAATCTGAGCATACTCGTCAAAGGTCATATCGGGCGCAACAAGACCGATGTGGAACTGGACCATGTGGGCCTGCTGGCCGGGGGAAAGGATGATCAGGGCTATGCCCAGACATCGGCCCGCAACCTGCAGAACAATGGCCGGAGTGACGCGACAACGCGCCGGTCGGGTCTGTCGGTCAATGCGCAGTACGCCTTTGCCCATGGCTGGACACTGACGGATATTTTCGGGCTGGAATGGAATCACTTTAATGTCTTTTCCGACGATGATGCTAGTCCTGCCCCGATCGACTATCAGGAAAACATCGGCGGCGTCGCGCGTGTGCTGAGCAATGAAATCCGCGTCGCATCGCCCCAGAGCAAAAAGATACGCTACATCGGCGGTGTCTATTACATGCGCAACCTGACCCAGTCCTACAGCCAGCAGCCACTCTACAGCCCGGTTGATTTTGGCGCGGGCGGCAACGCGTCCAGTTTCAATATCAACACACAGGATGCAGCCGTATTTTCCGCTATTTCGGTTGACCTGATGCCCCGGCTGACGCTGGATGTCGGCGCGCGTTTCACATCGGAAACCCGTCAGGCCAATGGCGAGGCGTGGGCCTATGCGACGCAGGCTGGCAGCCCCTATAATACATCCGACCGGGTGCTGACCTACATCAACACCAACACGAACACCTATATCGATCCCGCGACAGGCAGCGCCATCAGCGGTCCGACGCTGAAAAAGACGTTCAACAGGGACAGCGAGGACGCCAGCCTTAAATACCGCTTCAACAGCAACATCATGGGCTATCTCCGCTATGCGCGGGGGTTCCGTACTGGCAATTACAATACCTATGTTGCCACGGCGTCTGATTTTAGCCTGTATAACCCGGAAACGCTGACAGATTACGAAGGTGGAGTCAAAGCCCGGCTGTGGAAAGGACGCGCCCAGATCAACCTGAGCGGCTTCCATTACGACTACGACAACATGCAGGTCACGATCTTGCAGAATACCGGTACGCACACCACCAATGCCGCCAGCGCCGTATCCAACGGCTTCGAGTTCGAGGGGCAGGTGCGACCGCTAGATAATTTTCTCGCGACATTTGGTGTAACCTATCAGGACGCCCATTACACCAGCTTTACCAATGCCAGCGCGCCCACGCCGTTCAATGGCGGCAATCCGGTCAATCTGTCCGGACAACCGCTGGAGCGCGCGCCGCGTGTCACCGCCAACCTGCTGCTTAGTTACACATTGCCCGTCTCATTCGGTGACTTCGCCTTCCAGACAGACTGGCGTTACACCAGCCGTTACCGTTTTCAGGCATGGTCGGACGCCACGCCCACCACACCGGGTGCGCTGCTTTCATCCGCGCAGGCGCAGGCTCTTGTCCGCAACGCTTTTTCACAGAAACCGGTCCTTATGGGCAATGTGCGCGTAGCCTGGCATTCGCTGGACAAGAAGACGGAAGTGGCTTTCTGGATGCATAATATTACCAATCAGTTGACTTATACCAATGCATTTGGGGAATTTTTCAACGGCAATATCAGCCGCTATCCCGGTGAACTGCGCAGCTTTGGCTTTGAGGTCTTCCGTTCCCTATGACCAGTACCAACGAACTCCACGCACCAGCGGGGACTGCCGGACGATGGGAATGGGTGGGTATCAGCGCTGCTGACTGCGCGGCCCATAGCATGAACTCGCTTGGACCGTTCGCGGTCAGTGCGCTCATGACCGACCTGCACCTCAACACTTTTCAGGCAGGAATTTGGAGCACGGTCGAAATGCTGGCCTATGCCGGGGCCATGTTCGGTATCTCGCCATGGGCTGCGGGTCTACACCTGCGCCGGGTGGCGCTGGTGGCAGGTATCATGGTCGTCGTGGCTCAAGGTGCTTCTGCCATTGTGGCCAGCTATGGTATACTACTGGCACTGCGCCTACTGGCCGGGATGGGACTGGGTATGCTGAATGCTGTGGTCAATATCGGCTCAGCCCGGTCTCATGCGCCCGCACGCAGGTTGTCGCTGGTCATGATCGTGCAGACCGTGGTGTTCACCATCGCCAGCCTGCTTCTGCCGCAGGCGGCGGCACTCGGGGGCAGGGCAGGGGTATTCGGCTTTCTGGCGCTGCTGGTCGTCTTCCTCCTACCCCTTATGGGGTTTACGACCTCTCGATCGAGCATACCCCGGTCTCATCGTGTGTCCATAACCCGGTCAGGCGAACGGTCTTGTGTTCATCCCCGGTTCATTATTGCCGCCGTTGTTTTCTATACCAGTGGCAGTCTGGCTATATGGCCATTTTCCGCCCATGTGGGGCATCTGGCTGGATTGACGAATACGGCGTTTGGCTGGCTTGCAGCGGTTGCTAATATAGGTGGTCTTGCAATGTGTATCGCAGGCTCGCTGTTGGGGGATGGTAGGGCAGCCTTCCGTTTGCTGGCACCCGCCGTCCTCCTAACCGCGCTGGCTTGTGTCGCGCAGGCCGTTCCGTGGAGCATTCCCGCCTTCTGCACGGCGTTCCTGCTTAATTATGCACTGTGGTTTTTCATCTATCCCAATCTGATCGGCATCGCTTGCCGCATGGACCCGACCGGCAGGCTGGCGACCCTGTGCAGTGGGGCGTGGATGATATCACAGGCCAGTGTGACCCCGCTTTCCGGGTTGCTTGGACGCAATGGGCATTTCCTTGGCGTTGGGCTGCTGGGCATGGGCAACTGTCTGGTCAGCACCCTGCTGGTTGTCGGTCTTTATTTTAGGGCCTGTTAGGTCTTGAATAACAGAACGGACTGCATAGCTGTTTATGATGAGCATGATGCAGTCTGTCTTTTCTGATGCCGCCTGGTCCGTCTGGGAGCCTTTGATCGAGGAAGTCCGTCCGAAGGGCAAGACCCCACCGAAAAACCTTCGACGGACGATCTCCGCGATTTTCTGGCGCCATCAGAATGGCGCGAAATGGCGCGCCCTTCCGCCTGAGTTTGGTCCCTGGTGGATTGCCGCACAGTTGTTTATTCGCTGGTCGAAGCTTGGTGTGTGGCAGCGCCTCTTTGAAAAGGTCAGAGGCTCGGAGCCGGCATTGGGCATGGTCTTTCTCGATGGCACGACGATCCGTGCCCATCACAAGGCGGCCGGGGCCGCCAAAAAAGGGGATACAGTGAACGCTGCAGAGACCGTGAGGCGCTTGGCCGCTCACGTGGAGGCTTTGGCACCAAGGTCTGTGTAGCTGCGGATGGACATGGCAAGGCATTGTCCTTCACACTGTCGCCCGGACAGGCACATGAACTGCCATCCGCTTATGCCCTGCTCGACGACCTGCCACACCCACCGGCCTATGTTGTTTGTGATCGCGGATATGCCTCGCATAAATTCCGTGAATATCTCTGGGACCGGGGATCTCGTCCTGTTATCCCGCCAAGGAAGAATGATCCAGAAGTCGCCTGTCCCAAATGGGCTTACAGACACAGGCATCTGGTCGAAAATCTTTGGGCAAGGCTCAAGGAGTGGCGGGCTGTCGCGACCCGATACGAAAAAACAGCCGCATCTTTCCTCTCTGTCATCCTCATCGCGGCTACAGCAGACTATATCAAGGCCTAACAGGCCCTAGCCCGCCGCGGGCAAGGAGTGTTTAAGGCCAATGTGCGACTGAACGAAAGACAGTGTCGTATAACTGGTGTATCAGATCCACGTTTTCTGATTGCCAGTCATATTAAACCCTGGCGTGACTGCACTGATCAGGAAAAACTGGATGGCTGCAATGGCCTGCTGTTGTCGCCACATGTTGATCGATTGTTTGACCGTGGTCTGATTAGCTTTGCCAATGATGGAACGTTACTGAAATCAGCCATGCTACCGCCTGAAGTTTGGTCGGCTTGGGGCTTGGATAACATTATTAACGTCGGCGCATTTACGAATGCACAGGCGACTTACCTAGCGCTGCACAGAGAGGCAATTTTTAAAGGCTAATGAGGAGGGCTCGACTACTAGGACTTGTTAGGCCTTGATGTCGTCTGCTGTAGCAGCGATGAGGATGACGGAAAGAAAGGACGCGGCTGTCTTTTCATATCGGGGCGCGACAGCCCCCACTCCTTGAGCCTTGCCCACAGGTTTTCGACCAGGAGAGGTGGTCCCCATTTTTCGGACAGGGCAATAAGCTATAATCCGACCTGAGAGAGAACGGGTTTTATGGGCAAGGTTACGCGGAAGAGGTATGCGGCAGAGTTCAAGTCACGGGTTGCGCTGGAGGCGATCCGTGGGGAACTGA
>NZ_QUWV01000105.1 GCF_003403295.1 Komagataeibacter melaceti
ACGAACTGTTGCCATGGAACTGGCACCCCATGACTGATCTTCACAAAAAGGCCGCATGATCAACGGCGGCCTTAAGCGGCCGGTTACCAATAAAGTATTGATATATAATATGAAAGTGTGTCGTCGCTGCCGACTGCTGTGCCCAAACCGCTTCTGAAGCCCTTCATTGCGGGCGTACCCGCATACCGCGCTGCAGAGGTCACTGGGGTCAATTACAACACAGATATCCTGCTCTCCCGCAGGTTGCCTATGCCAGCCTCCTATTTTTTTCTTGAAAACATACCGTCTGGACGGTATTTAATGGGGCATGACCAGAAAACCAAAACGCACCAACAAACCCGAAGTCGTAAAAAACGACCTGCTCAACGCAGCAGGCCGGATACTGGTCACGAACGGTATTCAGGCGTTTACGCTGGAATTGGTGGCCAGGGAGGCAAACGTCAGCAAAGGCGGCCTGCTGCACCATTTCCCAAACAAGAAAGCCCTGCTGGACGGGCTTTTCATGCGCGAAATGGACCTGTTCAGGCATGAGATGCTTGCCTCCATGCAAGATGATCCTGTTGCGTTTGGCAGGTCCGCGCGGGCGTATATCGGGTTTAATCATGATGGGGCAAAAGAGACGCCGGTCATCATTCGTCATCTGCTTGCTGCCATGCTGATTGATCCACAACTCAGCCAGGAATGGCTCCAGCATTACTGGAGCGTTATCCGCTCCATCGGTCTGTTCGAGAATATGACGCCGGCCCTTCTGCTCGCCTGTATGGCTGCTGATGGTCTTTCCCTGTGGGACATTCTGGAGGCTGACATTCTGGACCAGAATATGCGCGACAGCCTGCATAACCTGATGGTGCAGTTAACGCAGGCCCCTGATAAAGCCGGCTGAAATGCAGGGGCTTTATCTTTGTCAGGAACGGTTGTCCCAGGTGCCATGGCAACTGCGGCACAGAAACAGGTTCTGGGCTTTACCAGAATTCCGCCAATGGTTGTCATGATAGCAGGCTATATTTCGTTCTTCATCTTTTTTGCTGGCTGGTTCTACTTCCGGAACCAGTTTGATGGGCAACAGGCCACTGTAATCATTCTTGTCCTGTTGGGAATTTCGGTTATCGCGGCACTGCCGTGAAGAAAAAAGCCTGTATTTTTTCGGAAATCAACATGTCCTGTCGAACGCGCCCAGACATCCTGACAAGGGTGCTGCCCCTGTTTGCAGCATCATGCCTTTTAGGGTGCAAGCCAGCATCTCCCCCAGTGAAACACACATACCTTCCCGTCGTACAGACCCTCAGGGTGCATGACGCATCACCACAGAAGAGTGTCTTTATTGGCATATACGGGGCAGAAAGAAGTATTCCTCTCGCCCCGACACAGGCCGGACGCCTGACATCAGTATCGGTTGCCAGCGGTCAATATGTTCATCAGGGCGATGTTCTGGCTACATTTGAAGACAGGTTTCTGCTCGAAGTGGAAGCCCAGGCGCAGGGTGCGGTTGATGCCGCCCGCGCCGAAATGAATCAGGCTGCCGCAACATATAAAAGAAGCCGGGGACTGGACACCATAGGGGGACTGTCCTCCGGAGCAGTCGAAGAACGTGCCTATTCGTGGCACCTCGCACAGGGAAAATACAGATCAGCCCTTGCAGCCCTGACGCAGGCCCGGATTCAGGTGGCTGAAAGCAGAATCCGGGCGCCTGAAGATGGCTGGGTCATGAGCGTTACGGGTATTCCGGGTAGTCTGGTTGGCGCCGGGAGCGAAATCATACGGCTGTCTGCAGGGGTGCCTGAAGTCCATTTCAAGGTTCCATCCTCCTCATCCTGGGCTGTTGGTGACCGGGCGGATGTTGGCCTGCCTGCCCGACAGGATGGCCAGCCTGTTCGGGCCGCCATCAGTGAAATTGGCGCGGTTGACCCCACCAGCCAGATGGAGGACGTGAAGCTCAGGCTTGATCATCCGCTTCCCGTGGCAGTCAACAGCCTTGTCACTGTTGTCCTTGCTGCGCACGATATGCCCCATGTCGTGCGCGTGCCGCTTACTGCCGTGGATTCAGCAGGCCAGACATATGCCCATCTGTGGGGGCTGACGGATGGGGAGGCGCCGCATCTTGTTCTGCGGCGCGTCCGGATTGTCGGGCTGAGAGGGGCAGATGCGTTAGTTGAGGGCCTGACGGAGGGTGAATGGATTGTCACCAATACTGACGCCTCGTTCCAGCAGGGACAGGCTGTTCTTGTTGCCGGGCCGACAGGTGAACACTGATGATGGATCGTTTCAACGTTTCACGCTGGGCTGTCGGTCATCCGGCACTTGTCAGCTTCATGATGGCCTGTCTTTTCCTTGCCGGTGGATACGGTTTTTTTCACCTTGGCCGGGCTGAGGACCCCGCGTTCACACTCAAGAACATGATTGTTTCCGCACAATGGCCGGGCGCAGGCGCGCAGCAGATGCAAAGGCAGGTTGCCGAACCGCTTGAACAGGGCCTGCGTGATATTGAAGCCATAGATGTTCTCAGCACATATTGCGTTCCGGCAGCATGCGTGACGCAGATATTCCTGCGTGATGATGAAAGAAAGGAACGCGTTCCGGTTATCTGGCAGCAGGTCCGCAACAGGTTATCCGACCTTTCTCCGAACCTGCCGTCTGGTGTGGCACTCGCCGCCAATGATGATTATGCGGATGTCTATGGTTATGTGTTTGCCCTGACCGGGGGAGAAAATGCAGACCTCATCAAGACATCCGAATACCTGAAGAAGATTTTCCAGGCTGTTCATGGTGTGGGGAAGGTCCAGATCAGTGGCGAAATCCCCCAGCAGGTTACCGTTGATCTTGATCCGCAGCAGGCTGCCGCAAGGGGAATAAGTCTCGATCAGGTTGCAAGGTCGCTTCAGGGCCGATCGGCTCTGGCTTCTGGCGGTTCGGTGGATTTTACAACGGTTGTTCCCCTGAATGTGTCCGGAGCCCTGGGTGGCGTCCGTTCCGTTGAAGATACGCCACTGGCTGGCCATTCCGGCACCATGCGTGTCAAGGATATTGCCCGGGTAAGCCGTGACTATGCAGATCCGGCACCTTCGCTGATCCGTTACGGTGGCAGGCCAGCCGTTGTCATTGCTGTCGCAATGGCTGATGGCGCGGACGGGCTTGCGCTGGGCAGGGCGCTTGAGAAGGCGGCGGCGGCTGCAGTGCTGCCCGCGGGCATGACGCTGACGCAGGTGGAAGACCAGAGCCGGGTCATCCGGGAGGCCGTGGATACATTCCTGATCAAGTTCGTCGTGGCGCTGAGTGTTGTTCTTCTGGTTGCTTTTGTCAGCCTGGGCCTGAAAGCCGGGATTATTGTGGCCTGCTCCGTGCCGCTGACGCTTGCCGGGGTCAGCCTGTACATGGGCATGGAACATATCGGGCTGGACCGTATTTCGCTTGGCGCCCTCATTCTCTCCCTCGGGCTGCTGGTGGATGATGCCATCATCAGTATCGAAGCCATGATCGTGCAGCTTGAACAGGGGCGCAGCCGCGAAGAGGCGGCCTCTTTCGCGTGGAGCCACACCGCTTTTCCAATGCTGACAGGCACGGTGCTGACGGTTGTGAGCTTCCTGCCGGTTGGCCTGGCGCAGTCGACAACGGGTGAATACGCGGGTGAAATTTTCTGGGTCAGTGCCGCAGCGCTGCTGTTCAGTTGGGTTGTGGCGGTCGTTTTCATCCCGTTTCTGGGCGTTCATCTCCTGCCTGAAGCGAAACAGCCTTCACAGGCATCACGTGAGTCCCGACTGGCGATCATGCTGCGCCACCTGCTGGGTACCAGCCTGCGATACAAAAAAAACGTAGCGGGCGGCACAATCATGCTGCTGATAGTGGCGTGCGGCGGTTTTATGTTTGTTGACCAGCAGTTTTTCCCGCAGTCAGATCGCCCGGAAGTAATCGTCGATGTTGCCATGCCACCGGGAACGGCCATTGGGGAAACCGATGCGGCAGTCGGCATTGTGGAAAAGCATCTGGCAGGAAGCCCGTCGCTGCGCCACATGGAAGCCCATATTGGCGATGGTGCGCCGCGCTTTTACCTTCCGTATGCCCCTGCCACACCCAGTGCCGCCCACGCGACACTTTTGCTGGTGGCACAGGACCTTGATGCGCGCGAACAGCTTATCCAACAGGTTGAGGCAATATCTATGCCTGCAGGCGTGCACCTGCATGTGCAGCGTCTGTCCCTAGGGCCCACTGCCGACTTTCCCGTACAGTACCGCATCATAGGGCCAGACCCGGACACCCTGCGGGCGATTGCACGCAACGTGGATGAAATCCTGCGCGGTACGGAAGGTGCGGTCTCGGTGCAGGCGGACTGGGGGAACCGGACACCCAGCCTGACCCTTGAGGCAGATCCGGATAAACTGGCGTATTTCCAGACAGATCGCGTCAGCGTCGCTGCCCAGCTTCAGGCCGCCATTTCCGGAGAGGTCGCAGGTGACATTCCCGATGGTCACCATCATATCCCGGTCATGGTGCGCGCTGCACGCCCCATGCGCTCTGATCCCGGGCTGTGGACGAACCTCCCCATTGTAACGGGAACCGCTGTCGTGCCGCTTGGTCAGCTTGGCGCCATACGGATGACAACCGACTTCCCGATCCTGTGGCAGAGAAATGGCGAACTCTGCATGACCGTTCAGTCAGGTGTTGCAACGGACATCCAGCCCGCGACTGTGGTACAGCGCGCAACGTCAGCAATCGAGACCCTGCGCAAGGGGCTGCCGGCAGGATACAGGATTGAGACGGGGGGAGACGTGGAGCTTTCCTCAACAGCGGATAGTGCGATCTTTGCTTTCCTCCCGCTGACCGGGGGGCTGATGCTGCTGGCGCTGATGATTCAGTTGCAAAGCTTCAGCCGCTCCCTGCTTGTGCTGTTTTCGGCTCCACTGGGCCTGATCGGGATGGTGTCGGGCCTGCTGGTGACAGGGGCGCCGTTTGGCTTTGTGGCCCTGCTGGGGCTTATTGCCCTGGCGGGCATGATCATGCGCAACACGATCCTGCTGGTCGATCAGATCCAGTCCAGTCACCAGGGTGGCACATCGCTGCATGCGGCCATCATTGATGCGACCCTGACCCGCGCGCGCCCTGTCTGCCTGACGGCGGTGGCGGCAATTCTGGCTTTTATTCCCCTGAGCTTCAATGTGTTCTGGGGGCCAATGGCCATTGTCATGATTGGCGGGCTTGTTGGTGGAACAGCGCTGACATTGATTGCCGTCCCCGCATTTTACGCTGTCCTGTTCGACCGTACGGCTGCCACCGCGGAAGCATCCGCCCATGCCTGAGAAGCGCTCTTTCCATTACAGGCTACGCATGATCCTGTTTCCAGTGCTGCTTGCGATGGCCGGTTGCAGTATGGGGCCGGATTTCGTGCGGCCGAAGCCGGTGCTGCCGGAGCAGTGGCAGAATGCGGGGGCTGTGGTGCATTCCCGGCCGTCGCCCCTGCCTTGGTGGCGTATGTTCAATGATCCCGTGCTCGATCAACTCATGCTCCGTGCCGAAACCGGAAATCTGGATATGGCGCTGGCGCGTGAACGGGTTACAGCCGCCCGGATACAGCGTGGTGCTGCATCGGCTGAAAGTCTTCCGTCACTGAACGGGCAGGCGTCCTATACGCATGAACGTCTTGCCACAGCAGGGGTGGGGCAGGTTCTGCAACCGCTTCTGGGCCTTTCTTCAGGGGCGGTAAGGCAGGAGCCGGAGGGCGTCTCCTATACAAATTACAGTATTGGCGCGGTGGCCTCATGGGAACTGGATATCTGGGGGCGGCAGCGTCGGCTACGGGAGGCAGCAAAGGCGGAGTTGTCTGCCGTACAGGCCGATGTAGACGCCATGCATCTTTCAATACAGGCAGAAATTGCACGAACCTATTTTCAATGGCTGTGGGTTTCTGACCGCCTGAACAGCGCCGAAAAAACGCTGGAACGGGCCACGAAGCTTCTGGCCATAGCCAGGGCCGTCCATGCGCGCGGCCTCCTTGCGGGGGTTGATCTGGAGAAACAGCAAAGCTTCTGTCAGGCCGCACTTGGTGCAAAAGATGAACTTGCCCTGCAGCAGGCTTCGTTACATCGGGCACTGGCCGTGCTGGCGGCAGGGCGACCGGATGCGGAAATGTCTGAACTGGCAAAGCCCGCAGACCTTCTGGCTGTGACAGTTCCAGAAGTCGCGGTTGACATCCCTTCCGATATGGCCCGGAAACGTCCGGATATCCGGGCGGCGGAAGCGCGGCTTCACGCGGCCACAGCAACGATTGGCATGGCACAGGCCGATTTCTATCCGCAGGTTACCCTGACGGGGCAGATCAGTCTCGATGCCCTGACAGTGGCCGAACTGGGGTGGAATGCACGCAACACATCCTTTGGCCCTACGCTCACGCTCCCGATCTTTAATGGTGGTCGTCTGTCCAGTCAGCTTGCTCTCCGCCATTCCGAACAGAGGAGCGCAGGTATATTTTATCAAAGCGTCGTTTTGAATGCATGGGTTGAGATTGAAAACCTCTTGTCGCACGAAAGATTTTTAAGATCACAATATCAAAAGCAGCTCTCTATACTTAATATTGAGAAAACGCGTAATGCAGTGCTTCAGAAACGCTATCAGCAGGGCGACATGTCACAGGAGGAATTATTGACTGACTTCCTTTCTGAAAGTGAAGGCGAAGCAAACCTTGCCAGGACATATGTGGCGCTGCTTACCAATGCGGTTGATCTTAAAACAGCACTGGGTATCTAGAGGGCGTTATGTACCGTGAGTGCGTATAGCAGCGTTTGTGAGCATGAAACATACAAACGTAATAATGGACTTGTAACGGTTCCAGGTCTGTTAGGTCTTGATACGGGCTGCTGTAGCAGAGATGGGGATGGCGGAAAGGAAGGATGCGGCTGTCTTCTCATATCGGGTTGCGACAGCACGCCACTTCGCGCTGCTATGATGGCACCAGAAAATTGCGGATATTGTCCGCCGAAGGTTCCTCGGGGGGGCTTGCCCTTCAAACGGACTTCTTCAATCAGCGGCTCCCGGGCAGACCAGGTCTGATCAAAAAAGACAGACTGCATCATGCTTACCGTAAACAGCGATGCAGTCCGTTCTGTCATTCAAGACCTAACAGACTCTGGCGGCGCAATGGGGCAGTAACGTCTCATGATACCAATATATCCGCGCATCGTATAAATGTTTTTCGCATTCTATAGCGCAGTACACCATGAGATTTAAGATTTTACTAATCGTCTGAGCATATACTTTTCGAAAGAGAATCAAAAAATACGTTCGGGCAGGACCGCAGGAAGCTTACAATGACAACGATTACGAGTAATATTTCATGGTCTGGAGCATGGTCGAGGCTCCTGGCTGATCCCACGGCTTACGATACCCCGACCGCATCCAGCGACGCGGAATCGTCGTCAATAAGCACGATTGCCGCCAGCGACGATGGCGATACGGTCGTGCTTTCGCAAGAAGCCCAGCAGGCTGTCAATATGGACTCTGGACACGATGACGGCGGTCTTGATGCCGTTTCGGCAATCTATACCGCAGCCGCGACTGTCATTAATAGTGCGTCATCCAGCGATGAAGAAAAAATTGCAGCCTTTGGCGCAGCTTACACCCTGTCATCGTTGTCGAACATCCAAACGATTGGACCAGCTCAATATGATGTCTCTTCATATGGGTATAAATTTGAAATGCTCGAAGGAAAATTCGTTGACGATATAAAAAATAGCTCTCTGATGAGTACATTCCTGAATACGCCTATGTATGACATACCAGAAAATGCTTCTGACTATCAGAAAGCAATATCCGATGTTTTTTATGATGCCAGTGCCGGTGTCGCCTATGGCGTGGATAGTTTGTCTATCAATCTTCAGGAAACGACGACGCAAGCGGCCGATGGAAGCACGACGACAAGCTATTCCTTCTCGTATCAGCAGGGAGCGGTAGCACAGGCAGGTACCCAGGAGTTCGGTGGACTATATGATCCACTGAGTGCTTTTTCTGGCGGGAAGACCCCGACGCCGACGAACCCTCATGTTGTGGGAGGGGATACCGGATGGTTTATAGATACCTCGACCGAGGATACAAAGAAGGGTTCGATTACTTTTGAAGATGCGCGAGCAAAGTTAGACCAGGAAATCGTGGATGAACTATTCGGCTCTTCCGATTCAAAAGGCAAAATAACGTCATCAGATAGCAATGACCAGACACAAAAAGAGAACGACACGAACAGTATAAATGGTATAGATGATAGCGCATCGCTTTCTGATATCCTGAAGCAGTCATCTACCGTACACGTGTAAAAAACTTATCTTAAGGTACTGAATGAAAGTTCATACTGACAATAAGGAAGGCGGCGCACATGCACTCATACAAGTAAACATATAAAAAATTAAATATTATAATTTGAAATAATTATATAATGTCTCGGCGTGATCATCTCGGCTGGCCGGTGTGACATGCAGGGTCAGCAGGAGCCTCAGTGTGCCCACTGGCCATGTGCAGCCTTGATCCTTTTTTGAGCCTGACCCCATCATATCCGGCGCAGGAACCGCTTTCCGGCGTCGAAGGTTATGTCCGGCTGTCGAGAATGGCTGCCGTTGGCTCCGCCCTACGACCAGAAGCGATACGCAGCATAGCACGCAGTCAGACACCAACGCGTCAAAACAACCTGCCTCCATCCAGTGACGGGGTTGCTGGTAGGCTGCCGACCACGGCGGAAGGTCATTCGGCATGGCGCGCCAGGAAATTCCGTAGCGGATCACGTAACGCAATCCATTGAACAGTTCGCGCAATGCGTGATGTCGTTATTCCGCACCCTCGCGCATCAGGGCCAGATGCAGGACAACCAGGACCATTCTTCATCTGATACATCAGAAGGATACGGTTTGCGTGCAGGCACCATAATTCATTACTGCACCAATCAGACACGAAATTACATAACACCCTTTAGAGGCGGTTCCACATCATTCCGGTTTCATTGAACAAAACCATATCTGCTAACGGCAGACATTCACATACGGGCCATGGATAGGGGCGCATGTGCATCTTTCGGGTGTTCCAGGCTTTATCCTGCCATGGGGGCGCGTAAAAGCGTAAAACCGAGAGTGGAACCCTGACGGTAATATGGAAGCGGGAGAACGTGATGAAACTATGGATACGTTGGGGCAGTATCGGAGTGATCGGTCTTGCCGTGCTCGGCGCCGCCACATGGAAACTTGTGGCACGGCCCGAATCCGCCTCGCTTCCCGTTACGGCTGGAACCGGGCCGCATCCCGCCCTCCCGCAGCCAAACCATACCCTGTTCCCGACCATTAACATTGCAACACCTGTGGGGTGGTCGGCCGGGCAGAAGCCCGTACCTGCGGCGGGACTTTCGGTTGCGGCCTACGCGCATGATCTCGACCATCCGCGCTGGCTCTACCGGTTGCCCAATGGGGATATTCTGGTCGCTGAAAGTAATTCACCCAAAACGGATATTTTAACTGTAAAAAATCGTATTGCGGGTCTGGTGATGGGAAAGATGGGGGCAGGGGAGGCCAGCCCGAACCGGATTATCCTGCTGCGCGACACAACGGGAAACGGGGTAGCAGATACCCGGACGGTGTTCCTCGATCATCTTTATTCACCCTTCGGCATGGCGTTGATTGGCAATGACCTGTACGTCGCCAATGCCAACGCAATTTTCCGTTTTCCCTATCATGACGGTGACACGCGGATTGATGCGCCGGGTACCAAGGTCACGGACCTGCCTGCTGGTTATAACCATCACTGGACGAAAAACCTGCTTGCTAGCCCGGATGGACGTTTTCTGTATGTGACAATCGGGTCCAACAGTAATGTTGCCGATAATGGGATGCAGGTGGAGGAGGGGCGGGCGCGGATCGACAGGCTCGACCTATCCACGGGACAACTGACACCGTATGCGACGGGGATGCGCAACCCCAATGGCCTGGCCTTTGAACCGGAGAGTGGCGCGCTCTGGGTTGTCGTTAACGAGCGTGATGAAATCGGTAGTGATCTTGTCCCTGATTACATTACATCAGTAAAGGAAGGTGCGTTCTACGGCTGGCCCTACAGCTATTACGGCCAGCATGTTGATACGCGCGTTTCACCGCAGCGCCCGGACCTTGTGGCACGGGCCGTTGTGCCGGATTATGCACTTGGGCCACATACGGCCTCGCTGGGCATGGTATTTTCCCATGATGCGACCGAACTTCCGGATACATGGCGTCATGGCCTGTTTATTGCACAGCATGGATCATGGAATCGTCGCCCCAAAAGCGGGTACAAGGTTGTTTATGTGCCCTTTGCCAATGGGCAGCCATCTGGAACGCCGGTTGATGTGCTGACGGGTTTCCTCACACCTGACGAGGAACATATGCATGGTCGCCCGGTGGGTCTGACACTTGACCATTCCGGAGCCTTGTTGGTTGCTGATGACGTTGGCGGTGCTGTCTGGCGCGTTACAGGTAATGCGCCGTAGGAAGCGGCATCAAGGCTGGGCATGCTTTGGGGAAAGCCATTTGCCCCAAAGCGCCCCGCAAAGTTCTGCGCGAGTGGCCAGTTAGGGCGGCCAATGCGGTTGCATGAATATGATGACAACTATTTTGAATGCTGGTGTTGAGCTTGATAATATTCGCGGCACAGTGCGCATGCTTCGGGGGGAAGGAGCCATACGGTCTGACCCGGTACTGCCATGCGGGAAATACCGTGTTTCCACATGGTGGCTGACTGTTTGCAATTCAGCATCACTATGTCTTGTCTTTGGCGATGACCGACTATGACCATCGTGCCAAGAGACAATCAACAACCGCATGGCAAGGCAGTTGTCTGCCTTCATGGCTATCAGAGGCTGTCTAAAAATAAATATTTATAAAAGGTAATAAAAGTTTTTGGGTGCCGCCTTTTTTTTAAAGCGGCGTTATCTGAAAATTTTTGGAAAACCTTTACTGAAAACTTTTTTACTAGAGAAATATTTCTCAGGCAGCTTCTCAGAGATCGGCGCTAATTGAGAATTTAAACGTCTCAGGATCTCCCATGACAAGGTTGCTCTGGTAAACGGACGCCCAATAGCGCTGGTTACCAATGTTATCGACTTCAAAGCGGGCCGTAAGCGGTTTCTTGGCCGCAAGGAAAGTATAGCGCGCACCCAGATCAAAACGCGACCATGCAGGCAGGTGCGCCGTATTGGCATTGTTGAACTGCTGCTTGCCCGTGCTGATTACACGCCCGACCAGCGTCAGTCCCTTGACGAAGGGTACGTCATATTCAAGGTTGCCGTTGATGGTGTAGTTCGGAATACCGATAACGGTCTTTCCATTATACGTGCCACCCTCAGTATTCATCTGCTTGGCGTCAATCAGCGTCAGGCCACCGTTAAAGCGCAGGCCGCGCAGGATCTCACCATTGAATGTAAGTTCCATGCCGCGGTTACGCTGTCGGCCATCCTGAGTATACAGCATCTGCCCGGTATTGCCGTAAGGTTCGGTCATCGCCTGCGGCATCGAGGTCTGGAAAAAGGCGACACCCGCGGCGAAACGGCCTACGTCATATTTTGCGCCGACTTCGTACTGCGTGCTCTGATACGGAGCGAAAACCTGTCCGGCATTGATATAGGTTGATCCGACCGTCTGCCCTGCGGACAGCCCCTGAATACGGTTGAAATACAGGGATGCATGTTTAATTGGATGGATGACAAGGCCAATGACCGGCGAAAACGCCGCCGCATCGTAATGCGTAAGCAGTTTTGTCGTATTGTAGTCAAAGGAGTCCGACAGGATGTCCTGATAACGGAACCCGCCTGTCAGTGCGATGCGGTCATGCCAGAAGGTCATCGTATCCGACAGGAATAGGCTGTACAGCTTGTTCCACGCCACGCGGGTAGGGTTGTTCATATTGCCGCCCAAAGCGGTTTCGGACGGTGTGAATTGCGTGGGGTGGTAGATGTTGCCCGGATGTGCGGGCCAGGATGGATCATAGGCATAGGCGGAATCTGATTCCTCCCAGATCGCAGACCCGCCCGCGTTGATTTCATGCTTGATGGGGCCTGTGGTGACATGTGCGCGCACGCCACCCTGCGTGGCCTCGTTCATGACATTGTAAGCGTCCGCCATGGCACCGACCGTGCCGTCACCGGTGCGGGAGTTCGTAAGTGTCGTGGTGGCGTAATTACCCATCTCGTTACCGCTCTGGGCACCGAATTTGCCATAGGCTGTAATATGGCTGCCAAAGTCATGTTCGATGTTCAGTGTGCCGAACAGGTAGCTCAGATCGGTATAGGCCCAGCGCTGCCCCCAGTTTTCCGAAGGGGATGTAGCTTTTGGCGCAGGCATGTCGGTTGTCAGGCTCGAGACGATGATGGCGCTGCGCCCACCAAAAACCTGCTGTTTCTGGTAATTCATGTTCATGTCGATGCGCGTGTCGTCATTATGCCAGTCAAAGGCCGCGCCAAGTGCAACGTCATCATGCCGTTCACCCTTGATCGCCGTTTCACCGTCCATACCGGCGGCGTTGAAACGGAAACCGAAGGCATGGTCCTTGCCAAACCGGCGGCTTATGTCAAAAGCGCCACCGCCCTGTCCGCTACTGGTATAATCGCCGGTAATGCGCGTGATATCCGTCGCCGCCGCCCGTTTCGGGATCAGGTTGACATTACCGCCAATGGCCGAACCACCGGGCGCCGCACCATTCAGGAACGCACTGGCACCGTTAAGCACCTGCACGGAATCATAAAGCTGGGGTGAGACAAGCTGGCGAGGCGTCACACCGTACAGACCATCAATCGCCACATCATCCCCATACAGCGTAAAACCGCGAATCTGGAAAAGCTGGGCGTAGTTTCCATACCCCATTGTGGTGCGGACGGTGGGGTCGTTCAGCAGGACATCGCCCAGTGTCTGTGACTGCTGGTTCAGGATCAGGCTGGAATTGTAGCTGCGGATGTTGAAGGGAACGTCCAGCCCCTTTTTCTTGCCCAGCGCGCCCAGATCACCGCCACTGCTTACATACATGCGGTTTTTGCGCGCGGCAGTGACAACAATGTCCTCATGCTTGCCCTCGGTTGCATCCGCTGCACCCGTGTTCTTTGCCGAGGCCTGGGACGGCTGCGCTTTGGCGGGGGAGGCGGGTTTCTTCTCCTCCTTCTGCTGCACCGGGTTGACCTCACCTGTTGCAGCGCGGGAAATCGCCGGACAGCCAATACCCACCAGCAGGCTGGAGGCGCAGATGGTGCTCAGGCAAAGCGCACGAAGACTCATTATCAAAGCTCACACTGTGACGTTCCCGACCGCTTATTTAGCAACTGATAGTGAATTGCAATATCAAATATGTCTCGTTGTGTGACAACTCCCGGAAGGTTGACGATTTCGTAAAGTGCGTGGCTGCCTCGGATACCGAGGTCGAAAAGCTGGAAAGGCATAAATGACTGAAGGTTTTGGAGTTATGCTATCTGCTTCAGGCCTGCATCTGTCTGGTTCGTCTAACCTGAAGCAGATCATTCCGAACACCGATGGCATGCTGTCTTAGAGCCTGAATCAGAAAGTGCTTTGATTGATTTTCCGCAGAACCTTGCGGATACGGGCAATCATCAACCACGCGCAGGATGACGAGATTATTGCCTCGACATCCTTCATGATGCGGCGGCAGCGTCTGAGCCATGCAAAGCTGCGTCTCACGATCCAGCGTTTCGGCAGGACGACAAAGCCTTCGGCCCGATCGCTGCGCCTGATGATTTCGATCGTCCATCGGCCGAGTTCAGCCAGCGCGCCACGCAACGTCTCGCCAGCATACCCGGCGTCACCGATCAGATGGCGAAGCTAGGGGAACAATGAGCGTTTCTGGTCGCTACCAGCGGCGCCCCGTCACGATCTTGAATGTCGGCGGGATGCACGACAGTTGCCATGATATGATCCACCGTGTCGGTCGTGATATGCTGCTTGTGGCCCCTGATCTTTTTGCCCGCGTCAAAACCGCGTGGACCACCGTCTTCAGCGGTTGTAATCGACTGGCTACCAATAACGCCAACCGTAGCGTCTCGTTTGTCCTGTTCTCGCGACAGGATCACGAGAATATCGTTCATGGCTTCCCATCGTTCCTCGTGGACCCAACGGTAGAAATAGCCCTGCAGGGTCGTGAAGCCGGGAAAGTGACAAGGTAATTGTCGCCACTGGGAACCCATGGTGACGATATAGAGGATCGTCTCCATGACCCCGCGCAAATCCTTACGTCGTGGTCTCCCGGTCGTTTCCTCTCGGGCAATCAGCAGCCGCTCAGCATCGCGAAGGTCGCGTGCATACTTCAGATCGTCCCGGCGATACTGCGCGCGGGTGATTTCAGTCCGGGTCATCTTGATCTCATCAGGTTCTCGCAAACCCATGAATTATAACCTGCTGAAATCACTCAGCTCATTTTCGGTCAGACATTTAGATTGGCGCTGATAACGCCCGGCACTTTTAATGGCAGTATCCTTCCTTCACTCCATCAACGGCCTATTCAGGGCCGAAATGATCTGCAGGCAGGGATTATGTAAATCCTTTGGAGTTCTGAAAGATGCTTCCTTTTGAGTAGATTAGAAGGGCAGAAACTTCAGCATTTCCATGTTTAAATATATATATGTGTGTGTTTATGACAGAAGACCCAGAACATGATGTAGTCAGAACCGTCTCTTTCAATGACTTCCGTCGTGTTCTACGACCATCCGATATAAACGGGATTCCTGTATTGCACTATGTAGCAACAACAATCCGGTCACGTCCTTCACTCTTGGCGCGGTACAGCGCCTCATCGGCAGCCTTGATAATGGCGGCGCCATTCGCAAACGCATTTTTGTGCCACAGGGCAATACCGAAAGACATGGTGATCTTGCGCAGTTTCTTCCCATCATGATGCAGGTCGAGGGATGCGAGGGCCGTGCGCAGCCTTTCCGTATGCATGACAAGTGTATCAAGTGAATCCACGGCGCTGATAATCAGGAATTCTTCGCCGCCAAGCCGGCATACGATGTCATTACTGCGGAATGCACTCTGTATTTCCGCTGCAGCACTACACAGCACAACATCACCCGCATCATGGCCGAAATCATCATTTACTTTCTTGAAGTGGTCGATATCCCCAATAATAATGCCAAATGTCGTATCTTCCCGGCGGGAGCGTGCGATTTCAAAGCCCAGCATCTCCTCCATGTACCGGCGGTTGTACAGCCCGGTAAGGGGATCACGGATTGTCTGCTCACGCAGATCCTTCTGTAGCTTCTGGTTGACCAGAGCTGCCGCGATATTTTCGATCAGCGCTGACAGAAGGAAACGGTTTTCTTCCGCCACAGTGCCCTGAAGGTAAAAAAGACCAACAACCTCACCATTTGCAAGTAATGGTTCGCAATGGTAGGAAGTTACATCCTTTTCCACATGAGTGCAGAATATATCGCTGCCCTGGTGTGAAACGGAATGGCTCTGGCCCAGTCTCAGCGCCCAGCAGGAATCTGGCGTAAGGCTGTCGTGCCCACATGCCACATTACCCCAATGGGCAATGCGCAGCAGCAGGTTGCGTGAATTGTTATGGGCATAAAGCGCGCCATTTATACCGGGAATGACGCGCGGAACAAACGCGCAGACAATGGTCGAGAGTTCCTGCTCCGTGCGCGCGGCCTGAAGGCGGTGCGCCATCTCGCCCAGTAATTCCAGGGACTGGCCGCGTAATTTCAGTACATTACTGTGATGTGTCAGTTCTGCATTGGCTGCGACCAGTTTCCGGTCACTGGCTTCCTGGGCTTCCACTGCATGTTCCAGGCGGTTCGCCATGGTATTGTAGCCATGCGCGAGCATGTCGAATTCGGTGCAGCCCATATGGCCGTTTACACGGGCCTTGAGATCACCGTTCCCAAAATCCGACATGGCCATCAGGATCATGCGCATGGGGTTGCGGATACCCAGTGTGACAATCAGGAGAAGGCCGCCAACCAGGAATATGATGATCATGCTGCCGCCAATAACAAGCTGCTTGTTCCACGCGGCATGGGTTTTCAGGGTCGCGAGCCGCTCCAGCAGCAGTTCATGCTCGGTTTCCTGTATTTCATTGACCTTCTGTACCAGCAGGACCATGTCGATGCGGCCACGGCCGCTCAGGACCTCGGTGCGTGCTTCATCAAAACGGCCCTGATGCGCCAGGCTGATCAGTTTTTTTAGCGTAACGACCCGTTGCGATACGGCCGCCTGCAGGGCGACGGACCGCTCGTACTGAACCGGATTGTCCTTCAGCAGTTGTTCAAGGAGTTTTTCCTTGGAATTGATCGCGTTGATCAGGTCATCAAAATTTTCGGCAAAAGAGGCGTCTTTGGTCAGAAGGTAGCCGCGTTCCTCGGATTGGGCTTCCCGCAGGTCCGACAGCGTTTCCGACATGACTTCGGTAATTTTCTGCTTGCGGGAATTCCACTCAAAACTTGCCGTCATGTTGTGTGACGCCGACAGCAGCAGGCCCGAAAGGAAAACCAGACTGGTACTGACTATGGAACCAACGGCGACGATGCGGGATGTAAGGGAGTGTAACACATAATCCTCGAAAAACGGCTGATATTCATTCCGGGTTCAATGATGGAAATGGTCGTGGCAATCCTGCTTCCGACGTACGCTGAAGCCTTCCGCATCTGATAAAGGCGCTCCGGATTGCTCTACGTGACCTGAACCACGATGTCACGTTAACTTCCCGACTGGTATGGGTGGCCCATCGCCGCGCTAAATGTCATATCAGGCTGTTAATGAAGCGTCATTGTTTCTGTGTATGCGCCGAGGAAATGCCTGCGGGCTGGAGGAAGCCAGCGGGCGTGATGGTATTGGGTATGGGCCGCTGGTATTTGGGCTGTCCCCCGCGTAGTTGAGGCGCATTATTAACCGCCCCGTTCATGAATTTTCTATGTCACTATTTATTACCGTGACTAAAGCTGTTATTTGAAAGGTTGCATTAACATATATCACGATTATATGATAAGCCAATCCCCGAATAGATCTCTCCGGAGTGCCCTATGCCCGATACGCTACGCAAAATAGCCGAAGCAGACAGAGTGAAAGCCGAAATCCAGGCTGTGAGCGAGCGTCTGGAATTCATGCAGATGACCCCCCAGAACTGCGCGGCACTCCGTTCGCTCAAGGAACTGGTCAGACGGGAACTGCCTGTTGCGCTTGATAAATTCTATCAGCAGGTAAGGAAAACACCAGAAACGAGGAAATTTTTCTCATCCGAGAAAGATATTGATCACGCAAAGCAAGCACAGGAAGGTCATTGGGGAAATATTTCCGATGGTAACTTCAATAAGGACTATGCCGCCCGCGTGCGCAGGATCGGCATGGTGCATGCGCGCATCGGCCTCGAACCCCGCTGGTACATGGGTGGTTACGCCATCATCCTCGACCACCTCATCAAGGCGGCGGTAAAGGAAAAACTTCCTAAAAGGCGGCTATTCTCCGATTCCGGCATGAGCGCCGCCGAGTTCGGGGAGGCGCTGGGCAGCCTGTCGAAGGCCGTGATGCTGGACATGGATCTCGCCATCTCCGTCTATATCGACGAGGCGGAGAAGGCCAAGCTGGCCGGTCAGACCACCGCCATCGCCAAGGAACAGGGACTCGTCTGCGAGAGCTTTGGCAAGGCCATGGCCCGTGTGGCCAGCAAGGACCTGACGTGTGAGGTCAGCGGCGAACTTCCCAAGGCCTACCATCCGCTCCGCGCCGACTTCAATAATGCGGTGGGCACGCTGCGGCAGTCGTTGCAGTCCGTGGCACAGGTGACCGGCTCGATCGAAGGTGCGATCCGTGAGATCAGCTGTGCGGCGGATGACCTGTCCCGCCGCACACT
>NZ_QUWV01000106.1 GCF_003403295.1 Komagataeibacter melaceti
CCGTATCCGCGTCCACTCCCCTCATTATCCCGCGCACCGATTACCGTCTGGTCGGCACCCGCCACCTGGGGGCGACGTGGAAGGAGCGTGCGCGTGACAACATCGCGGCGATCCGCCTGCTGGCGGAACTGGAGAAGGAAGACCGCGCCGCCACGACGGCCGAACAGGATGTCCTGATCCGGTTTACCGGCTTCGGCGCAGGCGAACTGGCCAACTCGCTCTTTCCCCATGGGGATGATGGGTTCCGCGCCGGGTGGGAGGACATTGGCCGTGCTCTCCATGACAGCACGACCGATGCCGAACGGGCCGGCCTCATGCGCGCCACCCAGTACGCCCACTACACCCCGGAACTCATGGTCCGTTCACTGTGGGACATGGTC
>NZ_QUWV01000107.1 GCF_003403295.1 Komagataeibacter melaceti
GCGCCGTGGCAAAGCCCGCCGCATCGGGTACCCAGTGCCCACCTTCGCCAACATGGTTCATGAGCGCCGCACGCATGAGCTTGCCCGTCTGCAATTCGGCCAATCCTTCGACCTTGAGTGCTTTGGTGATACCTGGCTTACTGTAGGTCTTCAGGAACTCCTCGTTCGCCATATTGGGCATATGGCTGTCCGCGCCGAACAGGATGCCCAGCAGGAGCGCCTGCGGGCCGCTGCCGTCGTACGGGCTGACGTCGCAGTTCGCGATGCTCCGCACCACCGCCATCGCATGATGGCGCAGCAGCGCCGGGTCGCGCACCAGGTGCCCCTCG
>NZ_QUWV01000108.1 GCF_003403295.1 Komagataeibacter melaceti
ATGTATGGGGTCCTGGGGCAGGGGAGCGGATTACGCGGCGGGACAGGACCAACATTATATAGGGGAAAGTGCAGGCGGGGCATAAGGGGCCATCGTACGCGGCCTTGCCGTCCGGTTCGGGCGACAGGGGCAACAGTGAGTGCATGCGTTGCGCGCATGACATACCGGGCGACCGGTTTGGCTGATATGCTCCATTGAAAATATGGAGGATTGCCGGATGGACAATTTTTTTGATGACGAGGGCACCCACGGCGAGGAAGTCGGTGATGAAACCACCACGCTGATTCAGGAAATCATCAACGCGCTGGAATCCGTCCTGTCCAACATGGGCGAAAACGATCCCGCGCATGCAAAGCTGTGCGAGGCGGCGGACAAGGCCGATGCGCTCCAGAACATTCTCAGGACCATGTAACGAAGGATAAGGGGGCCAATACCCCCAACGTCCTGCCGATACCCCCGGAAATACCCCCATCATATCTGTGATCGGGGAATTTCATGTCACCGCATGTCACGAAGCATGCGGTAAAAATGGTAGATTTTCAGGAATCTGTTTGTCGCGGTTTTTCCCGGCAGGGAAGGATTGGAGGTCTGGGCGGGAATCGAACCCACATTCGCGGATTTGCAGTCCGCTGCATCACCATTCTGCCACCAGACCTCGGCGACACACGGGCTATATCTGCCGAAATGTGCATGAGGTCAAGCCGTTGTGTGCAGGTTTACCGTTGTTTCCCTGCCAGAGCGGCGCATAAAGTAGGAAAAACGCCGGGAAAAATAGCGTCCGCCCGGTCGGGCGCCCCGAATCACACTCCGTCAGGCACAGTGTTTCAAGGAAACGTTATGGACAAGACAGACCCCGATTACGCGCCGTTCGATTTCGTGGCGGCCAGACAGCGCATGGTGGATGCGCAGGTCCGTCCCTCGCAGGTCAACAATCCGGTCGTGATCGCCGCCATGCGTGCGCTGCCGCGCGAACTGGCAGTGCCCGAATCCCTGCGCGCCTTTGCCTATTCCGACAACAACCTGCCGCTGGGCGAGGGACGTTACCTGACGGAGCCACGCGTGACCGCACGCATGCTCCAGGTGGCCGAAGTCACGCAGGGGGAGCGGGTCCTGGTGGTGGGCGCAGGCACCGGCTACCTTGCGGCGCTGCTGGGCAACATGGACATGGGGCTTGAGGTCTTTGCCCTCGAATCGGAAACACGTCTGGCCGATATCGGCAGGGCGCTGTGCTTCACATGGGCGCCTGCGGTGCACTGGCGCGAAGGCGCGCTGGTCAGGGGGGACGCCGCCGATGCGCCCTTTGACCTGATCTTCATTGATGGCGCGGTGAAAGAGGTTCCCCCGGCACTGGCGGAGCAACTGCGTGACGGGGGACGGATCATTGCGCCCATCTGCCGTGATTCGGGCGTGACCTCGGTCTGCCGGGTCCTGCGCACCCCGCAGGGCAGTGCGGCCCAGCCCCTGTTCGATGTGGCGGTGCCACTGCTGCCGGAACTCGAACCCGCACCCGCTTTCGTTTTCTGATCCCGCCACGGTTAACGCCCGCGCAATATCCTGCCGCTAGACACAGTACGCCGGAACACAGGTTTCCATGGGGCGTAGCGGTTGGCGGGGGAATGGATGACGGGCAGATGGGCTATCGGCGCGGGTGGGGTGGCGCTCCTGTATTGCGGTACGGCGCTGGCGCGGGTGCCCCCGGCCGACGCGGGTGAGCCGGATGCGCCCAATACCCTCAAGGGCGCGCTGGCGCGGGCCTACCTGACCAATCCGCTCCTGCGGCAGGAACGCGCCACCCTGCGTGCCACTGATGAGCAGGTGCCGCAGGCGCTGGGCGGCTGGCGCCCCACCATTACCGGCAGCGCCAGCATGTCCTATTATTCCGGGGCCCTGCGTCTTGCCCCGGCAGCGGGTGAAAACGGCTACGCCCGGCAGTATGACAGCCCCGGCTATGCTGGCGGGGTCAGCATTTCCCAGCCGCTTTATACCGGCGGGAAGACAACAGCCACCACCCACAAGGCCCGCCATGCCGTCATGGCCGAGCGCGCGCGCCTGATCGCGGCCGAACAGCAGGTGCTGGCCGATGTGGTCAATGCGTATGTCAATGTGGTGGAAGACCAGCAGATCCTGAGCATCGACATCAATAACGAACAGCTTTACGCCAGCCAGCTCCACGCCACGCAACTGCGGGCGCATGGGGGTGAGTTCACCCGCACCGACGTGGCCCAGGCACAGGGCGCGCTGGCCAATGCCCGCGCGACACGGCAACTGGCCGAGGGCACGTTGCAGGCCGATCGCGCCACCTACCGGCAGGTTGTGGGCTGTGACGCCCCGCCCGACCTGATCCCGCCCCAGCCGCTGGTGCTGCCCCTGCATGCCGAACAGGACGCCATGACACAGGCCGTGCAGAACAACCCGGAGGTGATTGGCGCCCTGTTTGACGAAGCTGCGAAAAAGGACGCCGTGGGCGTGGCCCTTGCGGCCCTCATGCCCACTGTCAGCGCGGAGGCAGCCTACATGCACACCGTCAATCAGGATGAAGGCCGTTCGCTGGAGAACAACAAATACGCCATGGTCAGTGCCAGCATGCCGCTGTACCAGGGCGGCAGTGAGTATGCGAGCGTGCGCATGGCGCGCCAGCAGGTAACCGAGGCCACCCATACCGTTGATGTGAACCGCCGCGCGGCCGTGCAGATGGCCGCCGCAAGCTGGCAGCGCATGCAGGCCAACCGCGCCGCGATAGACAGCAACCGCGCCGCCGTGGCGGCCGATGCCGTGGCCCTGCACGGCATGCAGCGGCAGGTGCTGGTGGGCACGACCTCCACGCTGGCGGTGTTGCAGCAGCAGGAAACCCTGCTTCAGGCCCAGATCGCGCTGGTGCGCAGCGTGGGCAACCTCGTGCTGTCCACCTATCAGGTCACGGCATCCATAGGCAGGCTGACGGCGCGTGACCTGAACCTTGATGTCCCACTCTATGATGAGCGCGCCTATTATCGTGCCGTCCATGACCGGCTGTGGGGCATCAGCGATTACGCCACCAGTCAGCCCGGGCGGTGAGGAGGGCTTTGTACCCGCATATAGGGGCCGGGCGCATAAAGATTGCGCGGGCGGCGTTCCCTTCCCGCCGGTTTGGGGTATATCTGCGCATGGCCGGGCGCGGTGTCCTGCCTTGCGTCTGATTATGGTGGATCTGGTTTTTCGTGATGCTTGACAAGTCGTTCTCCCCCGACGGGACAGAAACCTCCCTTTACGCCCTGTGGGAGGCCAGCGGGGCCTTTACCGCCCAGCCGACAGGTTCGGCATCGCCCTACACCATCATGATCCCGCCGCCCAACGTGACCGGCACGCTGCATATCGGCCACGCCCTGACCATGACGTTGCAGGACACGCTCATCCGCTGGCGGCGCATGCAGGGGCGCGACACGCTCTGGCAGCCCGGCACCGACCATGCCGGGATCGCGACGCAGCTCGTGGTCGAACGGATGCTGCAGAAGGAAGGCACATCGCGCCAGGAAATGGGCCGTGACGCCTTTGTTGAACGAGTGTGGGAATGGAAGGCCCAGTCCGGCGGTGGCATCACCACGCAGCTCCGCCGTCTTGGCGCCTCTCTCGACTGGGCGCGTGAACGCTTCACCATGGATGAAGGGCTGTCCAGCGCGGTCAAGGAGGTGTTCGTCACCCTGTACCGCGAGGGGCTGATCTATCGTGACCGCCGTCTGGTCAACTGGGATCCGGCCTTCCGCTCCGCCATTTCCGACCTTGAGGTCGATAACCGCGAGACACGAGGCAACCTGTGGTACATCCGCTACCCCGTGGAAGGTGAGCCGGGCCGCACCATCACGGTCGCCACCACCCGGCCCGAGACGATGCTGGGTGACATGGCCGTGGCCGTCCACCCCGAGGATGAACGCTTTGCCGACCTGGTGGGCCGCAATGTCATCCTGCCGCTTACGGGCCGCCGCATCCCCGTCGTGGCCGATGAACATTCCGACCCGACCAAGGGCAGCGGCGCGGTCAAGATCACGCCCGCGCATGACTTCAACGATTTCGAGGTCGGCCGCCGCCACAAGCTGGACATGCCCAGCATCCTGGATGAGGAAGCGCGCATTACCCTTGCCGAGATCGAGGGCGAACTGCGCGCGGAGGAAGGGCTGGCCGATCCCGCTTTCGTCTGCGCCCTTGCCGGCCTGCCGCGCGATGAGGCGCGCAAGGTGATGGTGGCCGAACTGGAACGGCTGGAATGGCTGGAAAAGATCGAGCCGCACACCAATCAGGTTCCCTATGCCGAGCGCAGTGGCGCGATTGTCGAGCCGCGGCTGACCACGCAGTGGTACTGTGATGCCAAGACGCTGGCCGGTCCCGCGGTCGAGGCCGTGGAAAGCGGCAGGATCGAGTTCGTGCCCCGGCAGTGGGAAAACACCTTTTACGCATGGATGCGCGACATCCAGCCATGGTGCATCAGCCGCCAGCTCTGGTGGGGGCACCGTATTCCCGCATGGTACGGCCCGGACGGGCACGTGTTTGTGGATGGTGACGAGGCCGGGGCCATGGCGCAGGCCCGCGCCCATTACGGGCAGGATACGGAACTGACGCGCGACGAGGACGTGCTCGATACATGGTTCTCCTCCGCCCTGTGGCCGTTCTCCACGCTGGGCTGGCCGGAGCAGACGCCGGAACTGGCCCGCTATTACCCGACCGACGTGCTGGTCACCGGGTTTGACATCATCTTCTTCTGGGTTGCGCGGATGATGATGATGGGCCTGCATTTCATGAAGGACGTGCCCTTCCGCAAGGTGTTCATCCACGGGCTGGTGCGTGATGAGCGCGGGCAGAAAATGTCCAAGTCCAAGGGCAACGGCATCGACCCGCTGGAACTGATCGACACCTATGGCGCGGACGCCATGCGCTTTTGCATCTGCGCGCTGACCGGCCTTGGCCGTGACGTGAAGCTGGGCCGCAGGCGGGTGGAGGAGTACCGCTCCTTCATGACCAAGATCTGGAACGCCGCGCGTTTTTGCGAGATGAACGGCGTGGCCCCGGTGGAAGGTTTCCGCCCCGAGAATGTCACATCCCCGCTGGGCCGGTGGATTCTGTCCGAACTGGCGCAGGCGACGGAAGAGGCGACAAACGCGCTTGAAAACTTCCGTTTCGATGAATACGCCGCCGTCTGCTACCGCTTCGTGTGGAACTGCTTCTGTGACTGGTTCCTTGAACTGGCCAAGCCGGTGCTGGGCGCGGGCGATACGGCCGAGGCGGTCGAGACACGCGCCGTGGCCGCCCATGTTCTGGGCACCATCCTGCGCCTGTTGCAGCCCGTCACCCCATTCATGACCGACCGGCTGTGGCAGCATTTCGGTTTCGGGGCCGAGGGTTCGCTCATGACCGCGCCGTGGCCGAAGCCTGTCGCGCTGGAGGGCGCGCAGCAGGCGCGGGAGGAAGTGGAATGGCTGATCCGCTTCATCTCCGCCATCCGCACCGTGCGCTCCGAAATGAACGTGCCGCCCTCGCGCCTTGCCCCCGTGCTGCTGCGTGATGCCTCCCCCGTTACGGTGGCGCGCGCCGCCAAATGGGCGGAAGCGATCAGCCGTATGGCCCGCGTGTCGGAAGTGCTGCCGCTGGAAGGTGAAATGCCGCAGGGTGCCGCCCAGCTTGTGGTGGATGAGGCAACGCTGGTCATTCCGCTGGCCGGGATTATCGACCTGGTGCAGGAACGCCAGCGGCTGGAAAAGGAATGCGCCAAGGTGGATGGCGAGATCGTGAAGGTCGAGCGCAAGCTGGGCAACGCCGATTTCGTATCCCGTGCCAAGCCCGAGGTCGTGGCCGAAAACCGTGAACGCCTTGAGTCGTTTCAGGCGGAACGCCAGCGCCTTCAGGCCGCACTGGCCCGTATTGCCTGAACGGCCGCGACAGCGGGAAGGGGAGCAGCGGACATGACCGGTCATGCATTGGAAACACTGGTGCTGGGTGGGGGGTGCTTCTGGTGTCTGGAAGCACCGCTGCGCGAACTGCGTGGCGTGTCCGCCATCGTGCCGGGCTATGCTGGCGGCGCGTCTCCCGACCCGACCTATGAGCAGGTCTGCACCGGGCGGACCGGCCATGCCGAGGTCGTGCGCATTACGTTCGATCCGGCCGTGATCTCGTGTGCCGACCTGCTGCGCATCTTTTTTGTCATGCACGACCCGACCACGCGCAACCGGCAGGGCAATGATGTGGGCACGCAGTACCGCTCCGTCATTTACTGGCAGGATGCGGCGCAGGAAAAGACGGCTTATGCCGTTCGGGACGAGATGGAAAAATCAGGCATCTGGCCTGCGCCCATCGTGACCGAAATCGCCCCGCTGGACCATTTCTGGCCAGCGGAGGAATATCACCGTGATTATTTTGCCCGTAATCCCGGCAATCCCTATTGCAGCGCCGTCATCGCGCCCAAGGTGGCCAAGATGCGCCGCCTGTTCCGTGACCGGCTGGCGGCGCCTGCTGGCTGAACGGAGTTATTCGGCCTCATCATCAAGGAAAAGCTGGTCGGCTTCCTCATCAAAATCGAACAGTTCCGCATAACGCGCCCAGCCGATCAGTGTCTGCAGGGTCTGGCGGGCGTAGTCGGGGGACATGCTATCCTCCAGCTCGTCACGGAACCGCTCGGCGCTGGCGCGGTGGTTCGGGCGCTCATCCAGCACGGCGCGGATGGTCCGTACCATAGGGATGTTGTGCAGCATGTTCTGCCACAGGATATGCTTGCGGGTTTCGTGTTCGCTCTGGACAAAGCGCATGCCCTCGGGCGTGAGCAGGATGTCACCATCCTCCAGCTCGGCAAAGCCCAGAAGCTGGAGCGATTCGCCCAGCGGGAACAGGTCATCGAGTTCAAGCTGCAACCGGCTGGCCAGCAGCGGCAGGTCGGCGCGGCCATGCAGCGGGTCCGCTGCCAGCGTTTCCATCATGCCGACCAGCGTGTTGATGGGCAGCGGCGGCAGGGCCACTGCATCGGCCGTGATTTCCGTGCGCTGCAGGTCCGGGTCGGTCATGTCCGCTTCCGACACGACAGGCGCGCGACGGGTCATGAGCGCGTAGATACGATCCACGAACTGGCGGAAGGCCATGTCCTCGCGGTTGCGCGGGTGTTCAAAGGGCACCTGCAGTTCATGCGCCACCCGGCCGGGGTTGGAGGAGAAGATCAGGATGCGGTCGCACATCAGCACCGCTTCCTCGATATTATGCGTGACCAGCAGGATGGACTGGATGGGCAGCTTCTTTTCCGCCCACAGTTCCACAAGATCGGTGCGCAGGTTTTCCGCCGTCAGCACGTCCAGCGCGGAAAAAGGCTCGTCCATCAGCAGCAGGTCGGGCCGCACCACCAGTGCCCGCGCCAGCCCCACGCGCTGGCGCATGCCGCCGGACAGTTCCTTGGGATAGGCATTTTCATACCCGCCCAGCCCGATCAGGTCGATCGCGTCTTCCGCCAGTTTCAGCCGTTCGGCGGGGGGGATGCCCTGCGCTTCAAGCCCCAGCTCCACATTCTTCTGCACCGTCAGCCACGGGAACAGCGCAAAGGACTGGAACACCATGGAAATGCCATCCGCCGGGCCGGTGAGCTTCCTGCCCTTCCAGATCACTTCGCCTGCCGTGGGCGGCAGCAGCCCGGCAATGATGCGCAGCAGGGTGGACTTGCCCGACCCCGACCGCCCGAGCAGGCCCACGATCTCACCGCTGCGGATGCTCAGGTTCACACCGTCGAGCACCACAAGGTCGGTCGCGCTTTCCTTGTGATAGGCCTGCCGGCAGTTGACGATCCGTACAAGCTCTGCGCCAGCGGGGTGGGTGGTGGGGGCTGTAGGCTGCTGCGTCATGCGCTCTCAGTCAAAAGTGTAATGCCGGGCGGCATAGTTGGATAACGGACGCCACAGGACGCGGTTGAGCAGCAGCACGAAGGCCGCCATCACCACCATGCCCAGCCCGACCTGATCGGTGGCACCCGCCACGGTTGCATGGGCAATGTAGGCGCCCAGACCCTGCGCGCTAAGCGTTGTGTCGCCCCAGCTTGCAACCTCGGTCGCGATGGCGGCGTTCCACGCGCCGCCGGATGCGGTGAGCGCGCCGGTAATGAAATAGGGCGCAATGCCGGGCAGCATCACGCGCCGCCACCACAACCAGCCCTTTACATGGAAATTCCGGGCCGCTTCCAGCAGGTCACCGGGATAGGATGATGCCCCGGCCACGATATTGAACAGGATATACCACTGCGTGCCCAGCAGCATGAGCGGGGTAAGCCAGATATTGCTGTTCAGGTGCTGGTGCACGATCACGACCACCACCAGCGGGAAAAACAGGTTGGCGGGAAAGGCCGCCATGAACTGCGCGGCCATCTGCGCCCGCCGCGCCCGCTGCGGGGACATGCCCAGCCAGATCCCGGCAGGCACCCATATCACCGATGCGATCAGGACCGTAATCATGACCCGCAGCAGCGTGAACCCGCCCAGCCCCATGACATGCAGCACCTGTGCTGTGGTGTAGTGCGTGCTGCCATAAGCCCACGTTTTCCAGCCCACGCTGATTACAAAGGCCGCCAGCACCGCAAGCCATGCCGCATCGACAAGGCGGGAGGGGACAAACGTGCGTCGTGGGGCGGAGGGGCGTGGGCCAAGCGCCAGCCAGCCGATGCGGGTCATCACATCGCCCGCGCGCAGGCAGAACTGGCGCAGCAGGTGCGTGCGGCGCAGCAGCGTCAGCACCCATGGGTCAGGGGTGGACAGGCTTGCGCCGTCATCGGTGCGGAAGCGGGCGGACCATGCCACAAGCGGGCGGAACAGGAGCTGGTCATACGCCAGGATGACCGCCAGCATGGTCACGATGGCATAGAATATGGCCCAGATATTACGCTGTTCGATCGCCAGCCCGACATAGGAACCGATCCCGGGCAGGGCGATGTCCGTATTGCCGACCGTGATCGTCTCGGAATAGACGACCATGAACCACCCGCCGGACATGGAGATCATGGTGTTCCATACCAGCGAAGGCACGGCGAACGGGACCTCCAGCCGCCAGAAGCGCTGCCATGGCGTCAGGCCAAAGCAGCGGGCCGCTTCCTCCAGGTCGGGTGGGACGGTGCGCAGGGCCTGGTACATGGCAAACGCCATGTTCCAGGCCTGGCTGGTGAATATGGTGAAGATGGCGGCCAGTTCGGCCCCCATCATCCTGCCGGGGAACAGTCCAAGGAAGAAGACGACCGTAAAGGTCAGGAACCCCAGAATGGGCACCGACTGCAGGATGTCGAGCAGCGGGATCAGTATCTGCCCCGCCCGTCGGCTCTTGGCCGCCCACACGGCATAGGTGAACGTAAAGACCAGTGACGCGGCAAGGGCTGCGAACATGCGCAGCGTAGTCCGCACCGCATAGGCGGGAAGCCATGCGGGGTTGAGGTGGATGGTCCCGGCCTCGCTGGCGGGAATGGGCACGAGCATGTGCCGCCCCGCCGTGGCGATGACGACCGCAGCCGCCATGATTGCCAGCAGCCCCAGCAGGTCCGCCACATTGGGGCGGACACGCAGGTTTCCCGGCAGGCCGTTTTCCGTCACCCTGCGGTGCCCGTGCTGCCAAAGCCACCAGCGCCGCGACCGGTTTCATCCAGTTCCGTGGTCTCGACCCACTCGCCCCGCACCACAGGGGCCAGGACCGCCTGCGCAATGCGCATGCCGCGTTCGACCACGAAATGTTCGCTGCCGGTGTTCAGGACGATAATGCCGATTTCGCCCCGGTAATCCTCATCAATGGTGCCGGGGGCGTTGGGCAGGGTAATGCCGTGCTTGAGCGCCAGCCCCGAGCGCGGGCGGATTTGGAGTTCAAAGCCACGCGGCAGCGCAATGCACAGCCCCGTGGGCACCAGCGCGCGCCCCCCGGCCCATATGGTCATCGGTTCGGTCACGGCGGCCAGCAGGTCCATCCCGGCCGCGCCATCACTGGCATAGCTGGGCAGCGGCAGCCCCTGCGCATGGGCAAGGCGGCGCACCTGAATGGGCTGGAGGGAGAAGGTCATGGCTCGGGTCCGTCAGGCTGTTTCGGGGTGTTGGGGGGCGTGTGCAGGAATGTGGCGATTCGCGCAACAAGCCTGTGCGCGACCTCGGCCTTGTCCAGACGGGGCCAGTGTTCACACCCGGTGGCGTCGATCAGCATGACCTCGTTTTCCGTCCCGCCCATGATGCCCGTCGCGGGGCTGACATCATTGGCCACGATCCAGTCACACCCCTTGCGCAGGCGCTTGGCGCGCGCGTGGTCCGCCACCTGCTCGGTTTCCGCCGCAAAACCCACCACCAGCCGGGGGCGCGTGGGGGATGGCTGGCTTAACGTGGCCAGAATGTCCGGGTTCGGGAGCAGTTGCAGCGTGGGGACCGCATCGGGAGTGGTCTTCTTTATCTTCTGGGCGGCGGGCACCACATGCCAGTCCGCCACGGCGGCAGTGCATACGGCAATGTCGCATGGCAGGCAGGCCATGCAGGCGGCCAGCATTTCACGCGCGGTTTCAACGCGCACGGTCCGCACGCCCGGCGGGTCGGGCAGGGTGGTCGGGCCACTGACCAGCGTGACATCCGCCCCCGCTGCCGCAAGGGCTGCGGCGATGGCATAGCCCTGAGTGCCCGAGGAGCGGTTGGCGATATAGCGCACCGGGTCCACCGGCTCATGCGTCGGCCCCGCCGTAACCAGTGCCGTGCGGCCGGTCAGGGGGCGTTCACCCTCCAGCCGGGCCATGATGGCGGCCAGTATGGCATCGGGTTCCGCCATGCGGCCCGGTCCGGTTTCATTGCAGGCCATCCGGCCCACTTCCGGCCCGACAAATGCCACGCCGCGCGCTTTCAGCGTGGCGACATTGGTCTGTGTGGCCGGGTGTTCCCACATGCGCACATTCATGGCCGGGGCGACCAGAACGGGCGTGTCGGTCGCCAGCAGCAGGGTTGTGGCCAGGTCATCGGCCAGGCCTGCGGCCATGCGGGCCAGAATGTCGGCCGTGGCGGGGCAGACAACGGTCAGGTCGCTGCTGCGGGACAGGGCGATATGCCCCATCTCGCTTTCATCGGTCAGGGAGAACAGGTCGCTGAACACGCGCTCGCCGCTCAGGGCCTGAAGCGACATGGGGGTTACGAATCGGGCCCCGGCATCAGTCATGACGGGACGGACGCGCACTCCGCGCTCCCGAAGGCCGCGAACCAGTTCCAGCGCCTTGTAGGCGGCGATTCCCCCGCCCACGACCAGCAGAACGGAGCGGTCCGTCCCCTGTGTCATCAGATGCGCCAGCCAGAGTGGATCGCGGCGATCCCACCGGACAGGTTGCGGTAGGACACACGTTCAAGCCCGGCCTCGCGCATCATGTCGGCCAGCGTTTCCTGATCGGGGAACATGCGGATGCTTTCGGCCAGGTACTGGTAGCTTTCGCGGTCACCGGCAATGGCGGCCCCCATGCGGGGCAGGACGTGGAACGACCACGCATCGTAAACCGGGGCGAAGGCCGCGACCTGCACGCGTGAGAATTCAAGGCACAGGAATCGCCCGCCGGGGCGCAGGATGCGCCGGGCCTCGCGCAGGACCTGCAGCTTGTCGGTGCAGTTGCGCAGGCCGAAGGCGATGGACACGCGGTCAACCGAATTGTCGGCCAGCGGAATGGCCTCGGCATCCACGGCGATGAAGTTGAGGCCGGACACAAGCCCGCGCTCCAGCGCGCGGTTGCGGCCTACGGTCAGCATGCTGATGTTGATGTCGGACAGGATGGCCGGGCCACCGCCGCCGCGCAGCCAGCCAAACGAGATGTCGCCCGTGCCGCCCGCAAGGTCGAGCAGCGACAGGTCCGGATGGGGGCCGAGTTCGTTGACGAAAATCCGCTTCCATGCGCGGTGGATGCCCAGCGACATCACATCGTTCATGATGTCGTAGCGGGAGGCGACGCTGTCAAAGACACCGCGGACCAGGGATTTCTTCTCGCGCAACGGAACATCGCGGAAGCCGAAATCTGTGGTATCCGCGTGGCGGTCATCCTGACGGCCTGCGGAAGGGGAGGGATGGTATGGCTGGCTATTGTCGGTCATGATGCACAGATATAACCCCAGATGAGCCGATGCCGGAACTCCCTGAAGTCGAAACTGTGATGCGTGGGATGCGAGTGCATCTTGAAGGTCACACTATTTCCCGTGCCAGCACGCACCATACCGGGCTGCGATGGCCGTTTCCGCCCGATCTGGCCCGGGCGCTGTCCGGGCGGCGGATAGATGGATTCGCCCGGCGGGGGAAATATATCCTCATCACGCTTTCGGGGGGCATGGTCATGATGCTGCATCTGGGCATGTCCGGGCGCATCGTGCTTTCGGAAATGGACCCCACCCTCCCGGATGCAGATCCAGCGCCGCATGAGCATCTGGTCATCACCACGACGCAGGGTGCGCGCTGCGGGCTGGTGGACCCCCGGCGTTTCGGCATGGTTGACCTTGTTGCGGCAGGCCAGGCCGAAAGCCACCGCCTGCTGGCCGGCATGGGGCCTGAGCCGCTGGGCAACCGTTTTGATGGCGCATGGCTGGCGGCACGGGGGCAGGGGCGGCGTGGCAGCATAAAGTCGCTGCTGCTGGACCAGCGCGTGGTGGCGGGTCTGGGCAACATATATGTGGCCGAAGCCCTGTTTCGCGGCCGTATCCACCCCGCGCGGGCGGCGGGCGATGTGGGGCGCGCGGAATATGACCGGCTGGCGACAGAAATCCGCGCCGTGCTGGAGGAGGCGATTGCCGCAGGTGGGTCAAGCCTGCGTGATTACGTGCAACCCGATGGGGAGCTGGGCTATTTCCAGCATGCCTGGCGCGTCTATGGGCGCGAGGGGGCGGGATGCCCCGAGTGCCCCGGCCCACCCGTGTGCAACGGGGTCGTGCGGATCACCCAGTCCGGGCGGTCGAGCTTTTTCTGCCCCCGCCTGCAGGGGGAAGAAAACGATTTTGGTGAAGACTTGTCTTGACTAATGCCGCCGGGGTGGACTAGATCGCCAGCCTGATATGGGATGTCCGCAACGATCGGGTGGCGGAGCATCGTAACCTGATTTATGCAGATGAACTGAGAACAATGGCCAATACAGCTTCCGCGCGTAAGCGCATCCGTCAGAACGAACGCCGCAATGCCCGTAACACGGCGCGCATGTCGCGTGTCCGCACCTTCGTCAAGAAGGTCGAGATGGCGATTGAGTCGGGCAAGAAGGACGACGCAGCCGTTGCCCTGCGCGCGGCCCAGCCGGAACTGCAGCGTGCGGTTGGCAAGGGCGTGATGCATGCCAACACCGTTGCCCGCCGTATTTCGCGCCTGTCCGCCCGCATCAAGTCCCTTGCTGCGGCGTAAGATACTGCCGGTTTCTTTCATCTGAAAGAAATCTGTAAGTAATGAAGGAGGTCGTATATCGCCATTAGTGGCGATAGCGGCCTTTTTTGTTTGTCTTGTTCCACGGTGTAACGGGGTTTTGGTGGGGTGCGGGCAGATTCCCGTTGCTTCGTCCGATTCCCTGCTCTAACTTATGTGGATAATTCCAACGCCATCAGTAGCCCTGCCCACGGGGGCGGGTGCGGTCCACGCGCCATGCGTGTGGCAACCCGCCTTGCGCGGGGCTGGCGGCGTTGCTGGGCGATTTGAATGGAGCAGGGGGGGCGGACCGGCTGGCGCGAAAGTGCCTGCCGCGCGCCCATGTAGCCGGGAGCGGATATGACGGGCGGACTGGAAGGCTATGACGCGGTTGCGGAAGCCAACGCACAGAAAAGCGTGCTCGCCATTCATTGGTCGCGCATCTGCGAGCGGCTGAAGGCGGAAGTGGGTGAGGTCGAATACCGCACCTGGCTGCGCCAGATCACGGTCGGCCCCGTGGAGGAAGACGAGATCACCCTCTACCTGCCCACCCGCTTCCTGCGTGACTGGGTGCGCGGGCAGTACGGTGACCGGCTGGGCACGCTGTGGAATGCCGAAGTCCCCGCCATCCGCCGTGTCGAGCTGCAGGTCGCCCGTGCGGACACGGCCCCGCCCGCGCCGGAAGGGGAGGATGCGCCCGTATCTGCTCCCGCCGTGGCACGGGAAAAGGTGGTGAGCATGCCCGCCGCCCCCGTGGTGGACGAGCCACGGCAGGCGGAGGTGCGCACCGACCTGGCCGCGCCGCTGGACCCGCGCTTTACGTTCGATACCTTCGTGGTGGGCAAGCCCAACGAGTTCGCCTATGCCTGCGCCCGCCGTGTGGCCGAGCGCCCGTCCAGCCCCGGTTTCAACCCGCTGTTCCTGTATGGTGGCGTCGGGCTGGGCAAGACGCATCTCATGCATGCAATCGGGGCCGAACTGCTGCGTGAGGGGCGGGTCTCGGTGGCCTACATGTCGGCCGAGAAGTTCATGTACCGCTTCATCGCCGCCATCCGCTCCCAGTCCACCATGGAGTTCAAGGAGCAGTTGCGCTCCGTCGATGTGCTGATGATCGACGACCTGCAGTTCCTGATCGGCAAGGACAACACGCAGGAAGAATTCTTCCATACCTTCAACGCGCTGGTTGATGCCGGGCGCCAGATCGTCGTCTCCGCCGACAAGTCGCCCTCCGACCTGTCGGGGCTGGAGGACCGGCTGCGCACGCGCCTGGGCTGCGGCATGGTGGCGGACATCCACGCCACCACGTTCGAGCTGCGTATTTCCATTCTGGAGGCCAAGGCCTCGGCTTCCGGCGTGGTGGTGCCCGCCAAGGTGCTGGAATTCCTGGCGCACAAGATCACCTCGAACGTCCGTGAACTGGAAGGCGCGCTGAACCGCCTTATCGCGCATGCCAATCTGTTCGGCCGTTCCGTCACGCTGGAAGCCACGCAGGACGTGCTGCATGACATCCTCAAGGCGCATGACCGGCGCGTCACCATCGAGGAAATCCAGCGCAAGGTGGCCGAGCACTGGAATATCCGCCTGACCGACATGTCATCGGCGCGCAGGGCGCGGGCGGTGGCGCGGCCCCGGCAGGTGGCGATGTACCTGGCCAAGCAGCTCACCAGCCGCTCCCTGCCTGAAATTGGGCGCAAATTCGGCAATCGTGACCACACCACGGTCATGCACGCCGTCTCCCGCGTGACGGAACTGATGGAGCAGGACCCGGCCTTTGCCGAGGACGTGGAGCTCCTGCGCCGCATGCTGGAAAGCTGAGCGGCATTTCCCGCGCGTCCCTCTTTACCGCTGTCGTCCCCGCCTGCTAGATGTGTCAGCCCCGCGGCTGGATGCGGCGGGGCATGGAGGATATCGTACCAATGAAGTTGAAGGCTGACCGCGTAACGCTGCTCAAGGCCCTGGCCCATATCCAGAGCGTTGCCGAGAAGCGCAATACCATCCCCATTCTGGCCAACGTGCTGATCAAGGTGGTCGATGGCGTGACCACGCTTACGGCAACCGACATGGAGATTGCGGTTGTGGAGAGCGTGGTGGCCGAGGCCCTGCGTGATGGTGCGGTCACGGCCCCGGCGGCCGTGCTGTACGAGATCGTGCGCAAGCTGCCTGATGGCGCGGAAGTCGAGCTGGACCATGCTGGTGGCGACGCCCCGCTGGGCCTGCGCGCCGGCCGGTTCGCCACCAGCCTGAACGTGCTGGATGTGGATGACTTCCCCTCCATGATGGCGGGCAGCCTGCCGCATGAGTTCCGTATCCCGGCCCCGACCCTGCGTGGGCTGATTGATCGCACGCGTTTCGCCATCTCCACCGAGGAGACGCGTTACTACCTCAACGGTATTTTCCTGCATGTGGCCGAAGGTGCCGCAGGCCCGGTGCTGCGCGCGGTCGCGACCGATGGCCACCGCCTTGCCCGTGTGGAAACCGAACTGCCCGCAGGCAGTGCTGGCATGCCGGGCGTGATCGTACCGCGCAAGACCGTGGCCGAACTGCGCAAGCTGCTGGAGGAAGGGCCGGAGCAGGTGGATGTTTCCCTGTCCGATACCCGCATCCAGTTCTCGATTGGCAACATCACGCTGACATCGAAGCTGATCGACGGCACCTTCCCCGAATATGAACGCGTGATCCCGCACGGGAATGACAAGGTGCTGCGGGTCAACAAGAAGATTTTCTCCGATGCGGTAGCCCGCGTCGCGGCCATCAGCCAGGAGCGTTCGCGCCCGGTCAAGCTGAGCATGTCACGCAACCTGCTCACCCTGTCCGCCGCCAGCCAGGACCAGGGTTCGGCCACGGAAGAACTTGACGAAAACAACGTCTCCTATGACGCCAGCCCCATCGAGATCGGCTTTCAGGCACGTTACCTGAACGACATTACCGATCAGGTGGAAAAGGAAGTGGAATTCGTTTTCTCCGACAGTTCGGCGCCGACCATCGTGCGTGATGTGGACAGCCCTTCGGCCCTGTACGTGCTGATGCCGATGCGCGTGTAAGCCACGCGGTCATCCGGTTGCATGGCGGGCCTAACACGGCTGGTGCTTACGGATTTCCGTAACTACCAACACCTGTCATGGCGGCCGGAGCAGCCGGTTACGGTCATTACCGGGCCGAATGGCAGCGGCAAGACCAACCTGCTTGAAGCCGTTTCCATGCTGGTGCCCGGGCGCGGGCTGCGTGGCGCGCGCATGGATGAACTCCCCCGGCATGGCGCGACCTTATGGGGTGTCGCGGCACAGGTGGCCGGGATGGGGGGGGATGACGCCCTTTCCGTAAAACTTGCCACCGGGGCCGATCCCGTGCGGCCCGAGCGGCGGGTGTTCCATGTCGATGGGCAGGTCCTGCGCAACAGGGACGCCATTTCCGAATATTTTGCGGCCGTATGGCTGACCCCGCAGATGGACCGGCTGTTTCAGGACGGGCCGGGCGCGCGGCGGCGTTTTCTGGACCGTCTGGTGCTGGCCCTTGAGCCCGGCCATGCCCGCGAACTGGCGGCGCATGATCGCGCCATGGTCCAGCGCAACCGGCTTCTGGCCCAGCATGGGGCGGATACGGACTGGCTGGCCGCGCTGGAACGGACCATGGCGCGCCACGCGGTGGCCGCCGTGGCGGCGCGGGTGGATATGATCGCCCGGCTCAATGCGGATGATCGGGCCATGGAAGATGGTTTTCCCGCAGCCCGGCTGGAACTGGACTGCTTGATCGCGGCGCAGTTGCATGACCGGCCCGCCCTGGCGGTGGAAGACTGGCTGGTGGCGCGGATGGCGCAGGCCCGCGCCATTGACCGCCAGCGTGGTGGTAGCCGTTTTGGCGCGCATCGCAGTGACCTGCGCATGGCGGACAGGCTGACGGGCCGCGCCGCCAGCCTGTCCAGCACGGGGCAGCAGAAGGCGTTGCTGCTGGGTATCGTGCTGTCCCATGCGCGCACGCTTGCCGCCTGCCGGGGGCAGGCGCCCATGCTGCTGCTGGATGAGCCGCTGGTGCATCTGGACAACGCCCGGCGCACCGCGCTTTTCGGGGCGCTCGGGCGCATGGGAACCGGCGTGATGCTGACCGGAACGGACGAAGAACAGTTCGCGCCGCTGCGGGCTTGTGCCGAATTCGTAACGCCGGGGCAGGGTAATCTTGCCCATGGCGCATGATTTCGGTGGGGAATGCTGGTTACGCGGGGCGGTTCGGGCTATAATGCCCTCTGTTATTTTATTGTTATGCGCTGTGGAGCATCTGCCGGCATGTCCGATCAATCCAGTCCCGATCAGAAAAACGATGTCGCGGTCGATGCGGGCACTGTCCCCGCGGCAGACTACGATGCGGCATCCATCTCGGTTCTGCGGGGGCTGGACGCGGTACGCAAGCGCCCCGGTATGTATATCGGTGATACCGATGACGGATCGGGCCTGCACCACATGGCCTTCGAAATCATTGATAACGCCGTGGATGAGGCGCAGGCCGGTTTCGCGACCTGCTGCACCGTCACACTGAACGGTGACGGCAGTGTCAGCGTACGTGATGACGGGCGCGGCATCCCGACCGACATGCACCATGAAGAAGGCGTCAGCGCTGCTGAGGTCGTGCTGACCAAGCTGCATGCGGGCGGCAAGTTCAACCAGAACTCCTACAAGGTGTCCGGCGGCCTGCATGGCGTGGGTGCTGCCGTGGTCAACGCCCTGTCCGAATGGATGGAAGTGCGGATCTGGCGTGAGGGCAAGGAGCATGTCATCCGCTTCCGTGGCGGTGAGCGTGAAGAAGCATTGCGCGTGGTGGGTGAGAGCGCCGAGCCGCGCGGCACGCAGGTCACTTTCAAACCCAGCGCCGAGACCTTTGCCAAGGTCGATTTCGAGTTCCCGATTCTGGAGCGCCGCCTGCGTGAGCTGGCCTTCCTCAATTCCGGGTTCAGGATCGTCCTGCGTGATGAGCGCCATACCCCCGTGCGGGAGGAAAACTTCTTTTACGAAGGCGGTCTGTGCGCCTTTGTGGAGTGGCTGGACCAGGGCAAGAACCCCATTGTCGCCCCGCCCATTACCGGCAGCCTCCAGAACGATGAAAACGGCATCAAGGTCGAATTCGCGCTGACATGGAACGACAGTTTCCATGAGACCATGCTGTGTTTCACCAACAACATCCCGCAGCGTGATGGCGGGTCGCATCTGGCCGGTTTCCGTCAGGCGCTGACGCGGGTGGTGGGCCGCTATGCCGAAGCCAACGCGACCAAGAAGGACAGTCACGCCCTGAATGGCGAGGACATGCGCGAAGGGCTGACCGCCGTGCTGTCGGTCAAGGTGCCGGACCCCAAATTCTCGTCCCAGACCAAGGACAAGCTGGTCTCGTCCGAGGTGCAGCCCGTGGTCCACGCGGCAGCGGCGGACATGATCTCCCACTGGTTCGAGACCCACCCCAAGGAAGCCCGCCTGATCGTGGCGAAGGTGATGGACGCCGCCGCCGCGCGTGAGGCTGCGCGGCGCGCGCGTGAACTGACCCGGCGCAAGGGCGTGCTTGATATTTCATCGCTGCCGGGCAAGCTGGCTGACTGCCAGGAGCGCGATCCCTCCCGCTCCGAACTGTTCATTGTCGAGGGTGACTCGGCAGGTGGCACTGCCAAGCAGGGGCGTGACCGGCGTTTTCAGGCCATCCTGCCGCTCAAGGGCAAGATCCTGAATGTCGAGCGCGCGCGTTTCGACCGCATGCTCGGATCGGCTGAAATCGGCACGCTGATTACGGCGCTGGGCACCGGCATTGGCCGGGGCGACGTGGAACATGGCGGTTTCTCGCTGGAAAAGCTGCGCTACCACCGCATCGTCATCATGACCGACGCTGACGTGGATGGCTCGCACATCCGCACCCTGCTGCTGACCTTCTTCTTCCGCCAGATGCCCGAACTGATCGAGAACGGGTACCTCTACATCGCCCAGCCGCCGCTGTACCGCGCCAAGCGTGGCAATGACGAGCGGTACCTGAAGGATGACGCGGCCCTCGAATCCTACCTGCTGGACAAGGCGCTGGCCAACGCCACGCTGCGCTTTGCCGATGGGCGGGTGCTTGATGGCGAACCGATGCGCACGGAGGTGATGTTCATCCGTGATGTTGCCCGCGCGCTGTCACGGCTGTCGGCGCGGGTGCCGGTCTGGGTGCTGGAGCAGGCGGCCATTGCAGGCGTGCTGCGCGCGGATCTGCAGTCCGTGCCGGAACGGATCGTGGACCTTCAGGCGCGGCTTGACGCCGTATCCCCCCCGGCCGAGCGCGGCTGGAAGGTGGCTGCAAGTGAAAGCGGGCTGGAAATGGCGCGCAGCGTGCGTGGCGTGGGTGAGGTGTACCGCCTTGAAGCCCTCGCCCTGCGCAGTGCGGAGGTCCGCTGGCTGGCAGAGCGCCATGAGCGTCTCGTGGCCGATTTCGGCAAGCCGGTGGAACTGCTGCTTGATGGCAATGCCCAGTCCTTCAACGGTCCGGCCTCGCTGTATGAGCGGATTCTGGCGCAGGGCCGCAAGGGCCTGTCCATCAACCGCTTCAAGGGGCTGGGCGAAATGAATGACGAGCAGCTGTGGGAAACCACGCTCGATCCCGCCATGCGCACCCTGCTGCAGGTCAAGGTGGGTGATGTCGAAAACGCGGCTCAGGTCTTCTCCACCCTGATGGGGGATGTGGTTGAGCCGCGTCGTGACTTCATCGTGGGCAACGCGCTGAAGGTTGCCAATCTGGACGTCTGAGCCTCACACCGGCACGAGTTCGCCCGCCAGATGTGCGATTTCGGAAATGGAATCGGCGCCGACCGTGGCCCCGGCTTCCATTTCAGGCCGGCCATAGCCCCAGCGGGCGAAAACGGCCGGCACATGCGCACCTTCGGCCGTGGCGATGTCGTTATGGTGGTCGCCGGTCATGAAGGCGTGCCTGGGAGTGCCGCGCGCCAGTTCTATCGTGTCCAGCAGGTGGCGCGGATCGGGCTTGCGCACGCCGAAGCTGTCCCCGCCGCCCACGGCCACGAACCAGTGCTCCAGTTCCAGTACCTTCAGGATATGCCGCGCGGCGGCAACCGGCTTGTTGGTGCATACGGCCATGTGCCAGCCGGATGCGCGCAGGCTTTCCAGCATGCCGGTCGTGCCGGGAAAGGGGCGGGACAGGTCGGTGGAATGGGGGGTGTAATCGGCCATGTAGCGCGCGGTGGCCTCCGCGCGGTCAATGCCGGCGGCAGGTGTTCCCGCATGGGCCAGCAGGCGGCTGACAAGCATGGCCACGCCATCGCCAATCATGGGGCGGACCTGTTCGGACCCAATGGGTGGCAGGCCGTAATGCGACAGGAGCCGGTTGGCGCAGGCGGCAAGATCGGGAAGACTGTCGATAAGCGTGCCGTCCATGTCAAACACGGCCAGGCGGGGCGGGGAGGCTGGCATTCACGGGCTCCTTCGGATGTTGGATAATAAAGTAGCAATCGGAAATTCTAAGTGATGGTATCGCGCGCGCATAAGGGTTTGACAGGGTCATCCGGTGGGGAGTACCCGCACAATGCGATGAATACCCAGACAGATACCGCACTATCTTCCGTTGCGCCGACCATGTCGACCGCCGTCATCCTGGCCGCGGGCCGGGGCACGCGCATGAAATCGGAACAGCCCAAGGTCATGCACCAGCTGGCCGGGCGGCCCATGCTGCGCTACCTGCTCGACAACGCGGCGCAGGTCTTTGATCGGATCGTGGTGGTCGTGGGGCCGGGCATGGATGACGTGGCGGCCCTTGCCGCACCCCATGCGGTGGTGGTCCAGCATGAACGCCTTGGCACCGGCCATGCGGCACGGCAGGCAGCCGCCGAGTTTGGTGAGGGTGATGTCGCGGTGCTGTATGGCGATAACCCGCTGATCACCCCCGGCACGATGCGCGCCCTGCTGGAACAGCGCCGCAGCGGTGATACCGGGCTGGCGCTGCTGGCCATGGAACCGGCCGACCCTGCACGTTATGGCCGTGTCGTCACACATAACGGGCAGGTGACCCGCATTGTGGAATGGGCGGACGCCACAGCACAGGAGCGGGCGATCGGGCTGTGCAATGCCGGTGTGCTGTGCGCCAATGCGGATGATTTCCGGCGCTGGCTGTCCGAAATCGACAATAACAATGCCCAGAAAGAATATTATCTGGGTGATGTCGTGGCCCGTGCCGTGGCGCAGGGTGAATGCGTGCGCGCCGTTGTCGCGCCGGAGGACGAACTGCGCGGCATCAATTCCCGCGCCGAACTGGCCATGGCGGAGGCCTGCGTGCAGGCCCGCCTGCGGCAGGCGGCGATGGCGGGCGGCACCACCCTGATCGCGCCCGACACCGTGTTCCTGTGCGCCGATACCGTACTGGAGCCTGATACGGTCGTACACCCCCATGTGGTGTTCGGCCCGGGCGTGCATGTGCGGCGGGGGGCGGAAATCCATGCGTTCTCGCATGTCGAGGGTGCGGTGGTCGGCCCTGATGCCCGGATTGGCCCCTATGCCCGCCTGCGTCCCGGCAGCGATGTGGGGGCAGGCGCGCGCGTGGGCAATTTTGTGGAAATCAAGGCGACAACCCTCGGCGCGGGGGCCAAGGCCAGTCACCTGACCTATCTGGGTGATACGTCGGTGGGGAGCAACGCCAATATCGGCGCGGGCACCATTACCTGTAATTATGATGGTGTCTTCAAGCACCGGACCGAAATCGGGGCGGACAGTTTCATCGGCTCGGATTCCGTCCTCGTCGCCCCCGTGCGGGTGGGCGATGGCGCGATTACCGCCGCCGGTAGCGTCATCACGCATGACGTGCCCGATGATGCCATGGCCTTTGGCCGGGCGCGCCAGTCCAACAGGGCGGAGCAGGCCCGCGTATTTCGTGAGCGGCTGAAGAACAGGAAGGAACAGGGCTGATGTGTGGCATTGTTGGGGTTGTAGGCAGCAATCAGGCCACACCGGTCATTCTGGACGCCCTGCGGCGGCTGGAATATCGCGGCTATGATTCCGCCGGGATTGCCACGCTGGAAGACGGGCAGGTGGAGCGGCGGCGCGCGGCAGGCAAGCTGGACCATCTGGCCACGCTGCTGGCGCGGATGCCGCTGCCGGGTGTGACGGGCATCGGCCACACGCGCTGGGCCACCCATGGCGCCCCCACGGAAAACAACGCCCACCCGCACGGGACGGAGCGGGTCTCGGTTGTCCATAACGGCATTATCGAGAATTTCGAGGCGCTGCGTCAGGAGCTTGAGGAAGCGGGGCAGGTGTTCTCCACCGAAACCGATAGCGAGACCATTGCCCAGCTTGTCGATTATTACCTCCAGCGCGGCCTTTCCCCGCGCGAGGCGGCGCATGCCTGCCTCAAGCGGCTGGAAGGGGCCTACGCGCTCGCCATGATCTTCGCGGGCCATGACGGCATGGTGATCGGCGCGCGCCATGGTGCGCCGCTGGTGGTGGGGTTTGGCGATAACGAGATGTTCCTCGGCTCCGACAGCCTGGCGCTGGCACCGCTGACCCGCCGCATTGCCTATCTGGATGATGGCGACTGGAGTGTCATCACCTCCGCCGGGGCCGAATTCTTTGATATGGCGGGCAACCCGGTTGAACGCCCGGTCAAGGTTACGGCCCTGATCGCGGCCTCGGTCGGCAAGGATGGCTACCGCCATTATATGGAAAAGGAACTGCATGAGCACCCGGTGGTGATCGGGCAGACGCTCCAGCGCCTGATCGACCCCGCCACCCGCCGGGTGGTGATGCCCGAACTGCCCTTTGACCTGTCAGCCGTGCCCCGCGCCGTCATTACCGCATGTGGCTCGGCTTTTTACGCGGGCATGATCGGGCGCTACTGGATCGAGCAGTATGGCCGGCTTCCGGTTGATATCGATGTGGCGAGCGAGATGCGCTACCGCAACCCGCCACTGGCGCAGGGCGGGCTGGGGCTGCTGATTTCCCAGTCGGGCGAGACGGCGGATACGCTGGCGGCGCTGCGCGGCATGCGCGCGGCGGGGCAGCACATTGTCTCGGTGCTCAATGTGGAACAGAGCACCATGGCGCGTGAAAGCGATGCCGTGCTGGGCACGGTGGCCGGGCCTGAAATCTCGGTCGCCAGTACCAAGGCCTTTACCGCCCAGCTTTCCGTGCTGGCGTGCCTGACCATCGCCCTTGGCCGGGCGCGTGGCCTGCTGGACGCACGGCAGGAGGAAGACATGGTGACGGCCCTGCTCGACCTGCCCAGCAAGGCCACGGAAGTGTTCGAACGCCATGACGAGATCCGCCGCATGGCCGCGATCGTGGCGCAGGCGCGTGATGTGCTCTATCTGGGGCGTGGCGCCATGTTCCCCGTCGCCCTTGAGGGCGCGCTGAAGCTGAAGGAAATTTCCTATATCCATGCGGAGGCCTATGCCGCGGGGGAAATGAAGCATGGCCCGATTTCCCTGATCGACAACACGGTACCGGTGGTGGCGACCGTGCCGTCCGGGCCCTTGTTTGAAAAAACCCTGTCCAACCTGCAGGAAGCCAAGGCCCGTGGCGGCCGGCTGCTGGTGTTCACGGACATGGAGGGGGCACCGCGTCTGCGCGAGATCGCGGAATGTGTGGTCGCGATTCCCACGGTGGATGAGTTCGTGGCCCCGATCCTGCAGACCATCCCGGTGCAGATACTGGCCTATGAGGTTGCGCTGCTTAAGGGCACGGATGTGGACCAGCCGCGCAACCTCGCCAAGTCCGTGACTGTTGAATAGACACGGGCGCGGAACCGGCACAAACATCGCTCGTAAACACGATAATAAACAGGGGGTACGGCGCAGATGGCAGCACAAACGGCATTCTCCGGCGGGGCGGGTCCGTCTGTCCTTGTACGGGGCGCGGGCGTTTCCGGCCTGACCGCCGCTGTCACCCTGGCGGAGCGCGGGGCGCGTGTGCATGTGCATGAATCCGGGCCACGCATCGGCTCGGGCGCGTCATGGCAGGCGGGCGGCATGCTTGCCCCCTGGTGCGAGGCCGAATCCGCACCGAAGGATGTGACCGAGCAGTCCCTTGCCTCACTCGACTGGTGGGATGCCCATGTGCCCGGCGTGATACGTAACGGCACGCTGGTGCTGGCCCCCGCGCGGGATGTGGGGGAGGTAGCGCGCTTCGGGCGGCGGACCTCGCATTTCTCCACGATAGGCGAGGCCGAGGTCGCGGAACTGGAACCCGATCTGGCGGACCGTTTTTCCCGCGCGCTGTTCTTTGCCGGTGAAGGTCATGTGGACCCGCGCGATGCGTTGCGTGCGCTGGCCACAAGGCTGGTGGGGCTGGGGGGGCAGATCACGTGTGATGTCCCGGTCAACGCGGGCACGGCGGGTTATGACTGGGTGGTGGACTGCACGGGTATCGCCGCGCGTGACCAGATGGCCGACATGCGCGGTGTCCGTGGCGAGATGCTGCTGCTGCGCTGCCCGGACGTGACGCTGCACCGCCCGGTGCGGATGCTGCATCCGCGCATTCCCATCTATATCGTGCCGCGTGCCGACCATGTGTACATGGTGGGCGCGACCATGATCGAAAGCGAGAATGCAGGCCCGATGACACTGCGTTCAATGGTGGAGATGCTGGGCGCGGTCTATGCCTTGCATCCGGCCTTTGGCGAGGCCGAGATACTGGAAACCGGCACCGGCCTGCGCCCGTCCTATCCCGACAACATGCCCGCCGTCCGGCGCGATGGGCGGCATATCCATATCAACGGCATGTACCGCCACGGCTTCCTGCTTTCGCCCGTGCGCGCGGCCGATGCGGCCGATATCGTGTTCGGTAATGCCTGATTCCTCCCGCAAAGGAGATGACCATGCAGATTTTGGTGAATGACCAGCACCATGACGTGACTGCCCCCACACTGGCGGCGCTGCTTGATGAGCTGGGGTATGACCGCACGGCCCGGCTGGCCACAGCACTGGATGGCAGCTTTGTCGCCGCCAGCAGGCGGGCCGATATGCCCCTGCATGAAGGTGCGCGGATTGAAATTCTGGCCCCCATGCAGGGAGGATGATGTCATGACCCTTTTTTATGGCACCGAGCTTTCATCGCGCCTCATGCTGGGGACGGCGCAGTACCCTTCACCCGAGATCCTGATGGACGCAGTGCGCCGCGCAGGCGCTGGGGTCGTGACCGTATCGCTGCGGCGTGAGGCGGCGGGATCGCGCGCGGGCCACGCCTTCTGGGAACTGATCCGCACGCTGGGCGTGCCGGTGCTGCCCAACACGGCGGGCTGCCATACGGCGCGTGAAGCCGTGACCACCGCGCACATGGCGCGTGAGGTATTCGGCACGGACTGGATCAAGCTGGAGGTGATTGGCGAATCCGACACGCTCCAGCCCGACATGTTCGCGCTGGTCGATGCCGCGCGCATTCTGGTCGAGGATGGCTTCAAGGTCTTCCCCTACATGACCGAGGACCTGGTGGGGGCCGAGCGCCTCCTGCGCGCGGGGTGCGAGGTGCTGATGCCGTGGGGCGCGCCCATCGGCTCGGGCAAGGGGCTGAACAACCTGTTCGGCCTGCGTGCGCTGCGTGCGCATTTTCCTGATGTGCCGATGGTGGTCGATGCCGGGATTGGCGTGCCATCGCATGCCGCGCAGGCCATGGAACTGGGTTACGACGCGGTGCTGATCAATACGGCGGTGGCCAAGGCCGGTGACCCGGCTGAAATGGCCCGCGCCTTCGCCATGGCGGTGGAGGCAGGGCGCATGGCCTATGTGGCCGACCCGATGGAGATGCGTGACATGGCCGTACCGTCCACCCCGGTCATCGGGCAGGCCGTGTTATGAGCTTCACGCTTCCCTCCCGCATCTATCCCGTGGTGGATGCCGCACACTGGGTCGCACGCCTGGGGCAGGCGGGTGCGCGGCTGATCCAGTTGCGCCTGAAGGACATGGCGGCGGATGACCTGCGCCGTGAAATCCGCGCGGGCGTGCACCATGCCCGCCAGCACGGGGTCAGCCTCGTGCTGAATGATTACTGGCGTATCGCGATTGAGGAAGGGGTGGATTTCATCCATCTGGGGCAGGAAGACCTTGATACGGCTGATCTGTCCGCCATCCGTGCGGCGGGGCTGCGGCTGGGTGTGAGCACCCATAGCGACGCCGAACTTGACCGCGCGCTGTCGCTTGCGCCCGATTACGTGGCGCTGGGGCCGATCTGGCCCACAATGCTCAAGAAAATGCCATGGGGACCGCAGGGCACCGCGCGGCTGACAGAATGGAAACGGCGCATCGGGTCGATTCCGCTGGTGGCCATCGGGGGGATCACGCTGGAGCGCGCGCCGGAATGTATTGCGGCCGGGGCGGATTGTGTCTCCGCCGTGTCCGCCTTCATCCGCATGCCCGACCCGGAGCAGCAGGTAAAGGCATGGCTTGCCGCAACGGACGGGGCTGCCCCCATGGACGATCAGGGTCCATAATGTGAACATATGTGTTGTTAATGCAACGCATGTGTGGCTTTATTGATACTTGATGCAACGGTACGACTGGACCGGCTTTAATCTGTTGGCTTGGCTTCCCACATCTAAATCAGGGAGCTGATGTAACAGGAAGGACATAATCTGTTCATGGTCGGCTGATAGAATGCGCCTGCAAACAGGTTATGATCGGGAATCGAGGGTTTTGAATGGAGATAGCGGGTCTGGCAGCAATTCTGATGGCAATCGCCGTGCTGCTTGTTGTTGTCAGCGCGGTTCAGCCGCTTGCCCGCCGTCTGGAACTGTCGGAAACCGTGCTGCTGGCCGTGGCGGGCATCGTGATCGGTGGTACGGCCGATCTGGTGCTGCGCAACACCCATCTGGAAATGTTCAGCGGGGCGGCGGAAACGCTGCTGGACTTCCCGCTCAATAGCGAAGCCTTCCTGCTGATCTTCCTGCCCATACTGGTGTTTCAGGGGGCGCTGGGCATTGACGTACGCAGGCTCGCGCATGAAACCGCCACCGTACTGCTGCTGGCCGTGGTCGCCGTGGCCGTGTCCACCGCCACCATCGGTTTTGCGCTGTATCCGTTTGCCGGGGTGCCGCTGGTGGTCTGCCTGCTGCTTGGCTCCATCGTGGCGACGACCGACCCTTCGGCCGTGGCAGGTATCTTCAAGGAAATCGGGGCCGCGAGCCGCCTGACCCGGCTGGTGGAAGGCGAGGCGCTGCTGAATGATGCCGCCGCGATTTCCATTTTCACCATCCTGCTCGGCTCCATTACCACGCACCACAAGATCATGCTGGGCGGGGCGATGCTGGAGTTCCTCGTCTCCTTCATCGGCGCGCTGATCATCGGTATCGTGTTCGGGCGGCTTACGCTCATGATGATCCCGGCGCTGGGGGCGGCCCCGGCGGCGGAGGTCACGCTGACCGTGGCGCTGCCCTACCTGTCCTATATCGTGTGTGACGAATTCCTCGGTTTTTCCGGTGTTGTGGCCACGGCGGCTTCGGGGCTGACCATTTCCATCTACGGGCCATCCACCTTCCGGCCCCAGACATGGCGCTTCCTGAACGAGCTGTGGCAGCAGCTTGTCTTCTGGGCGGGGTCGCTGGTGTTCGTTCTGGCTTCCATGCTGGTGCCGCGCCTGCTGGTGGGCATGACGCGGTGGGACTGCGTGCTGATCCTGCTTGCGGCGGGGGCGGGGCTTCTGGCGCGCGGGGCGGTGGTGTTCGGCATGCTGCCCATCCTTGCCGCCACCAAGCTGTCTCCCCCCGTGCCGACG
>NZ_QUWV01000109.1 GCF_003403295.1 Komagataeibacter melaceti
TGCCGTGTGCGATGGTCAGGGCCGACCGGTCCGGCTTCATCTGACTGCTGGACAGGTCAGTGACTTCAAAGGGCAGATGTTCTCCTGACGGATCTGCCGGAAGGAACAGAAGAGGTCATCGGGGATCGGGGGTATGACAGCAACCGGATCAGACGATATCTTGTCGAACAGAACATTACCGACTGCATTCCACCAAGGAAGAACCAGAAATCAAAGCCATCTTACAACTGGCATCTGTATAAAAAGCGCCACATTATCGAAAACATGTTTGCAAAGTTGAAAGACTGACGACGTGGAGCGACCAGATACGACCGCTGTGCTCATACATTCATGTCTGCAATCCACATCGCAGCAAGCTTCATCTTCTATCTCAAGGAATGAGTCCTGAGCCTA
>NZ_QUWV01000110.1 GCF_003403295.1 Komagataeibacter melaceti
GATGACAGGGTGTAAGCTGCGCCAAAGGCTGCAATTTTTTCTTCATCGCTGGATGACGCACTATTAATGACAGTCGCGGCTGCGGTATAGATTGCCGAAACGGCATCAAGACCGCCGTCATCGTGTCCAGAGTCCATATTGACAGCCTGCTGGGCTTCTTGCGAAAGCACGACCGTATCGCCATCGTCGCTGGCGGCAATCGTGCTTATTGACGACGATTCCGCGTCGCTGGATG
>NZ_QUWV01000111.1 GCF_003403295.1 Komagataeibacter melaceti
TACTTGTTGCGTGAACCTCAATGTGGCCAGTTCTACAGGTGTTCACTCCAAGCGTACGTAAAATACACTTTCGTGTCGTGATCCCTTCCAGGCCTGACGGATCAACGTGGTCTGTCGGACGTCCTCGCGAGCCCGTCGGCTCAGCGGCTCCTTCCGCCAGGCATAATACCCACTGGGCTGCACGGCCAGACAGCGGCACATTGCCCGAATTCCAAAATGATCGCGATGCTCGGCAATGAAGGCGTATCTCACTTTGCATCCCTGGCGAAATACGCGGTGACTTTTTTTAGGATGTCGCGCTCCTCGGTCACCCGGGCCAGTTCGCGCTTCAGTTGCCGGATCTCGGCATCTTTGCCGGTATCGCCTGATGCCATCTTCGCGAATTGCCGCTTCCACGCATATAGCGAATGTGTACTGACCCCGAGCCGCTGCGAAACTTCCGCTACCGGATAGCCCCGCTCGGTAATCTGCGCCACCGCATCACGCTTGAACTCATCACTGAAATTGGGCTTTCCCATCAACGCCTCCTGTCCTCATTTTTAGGAGCTTGGGCGTCCAGAAATCTAGGGGCTACTCAATTATAGCTTATTGCCCTGTCCGAAAAATGGGGACCACCTCTGATCCCGGCAGTGCCACCGACGGATCACACTCAGAAGCTCCATGTCAATCACCCCTCAAACCCCCAGCAGATGCTGCCGAGGAGTGTGAAGGCATGGGTCAAATCTCAATGAAAATTTCCGCCCTACCCGGGTCAGTTCTCAGTGAAAATCAACAGCCTGATTACTCTTTCCTTCAGCTCTCATTGCAACCGGGTCGGGCAGTGCGGGGCAAGGGTGCCGCGTAGCGGTAGCACCGGACCCGCGCGCAGGCGACGCAGACGCCGAGCACGGGGAGGAGCTACCCCTTGCGGCGTGCTGGTCGATCTGGTGCTTTTACATACTGGCTTATATTTCTATTATGGCTTTTTATTATCGGCTTATTAGCTTTTGGATTCTCGAATCTAAATCATATCCCTAAAGGGGTGTTTCTTGATTGGTGTATTTGCAGAGATTGCGACGTTAATTCAACGTCGAATAAGCTGCTTCTTCAAGGGGGAGAGAAAGCTGCTGCTTACATACCGGAAGATAATGCGTTTTAGCGCGAACTGAAGATGGAATGCAAGGAAGGCAGACTTATCCCCAACGGTCGAGTTAGAAGGTTATTTTTAAACTGTTAAAAAGTTAAAGGATGAAAAGCGCGTTTAATATCATTTGGTTAGGCGCTATTTCTGTGCGCGATGTTCCGATAAGACGTGCGCGATATTCCGAAAGAAAACGTGCGCGATATTCCGTTGGGATGTGCGCGATGTTCCGATAAGACGTGCGTGATATTCCGAACGAGAATCGCGTTGCTGTGAATAATGGGAGTAATCATCGTCGACAGGGCAGAAGGCATACCTTGCGACCGTCAAGAACAACTGCAACAGGCCTCCAATTTTTGGGAATGGATATAAGAAAGAGAAAATTTCGGAATATCGCGCACGCTGGAAAAGGCATTAGGCCAGATATTCGGAATATCGCGCACATTAACGATCTTCATCTTGCTAATTCGGTTATCAAGTTCACGCCGATAGTTGCCCAAGGTGTTGATGAGGCGCAGTCTCTGCCCAAACGCCATGAATTCGGAACATCGCGCACGTTTAAGGTAGGTCTCTGGCGTTCGGACGTCCGTGCGTTTGATTCCTTGGTCGATGACAAGTTATGGCATCCGATAACTAGCAGGCTTGATATCTTGGGTATTTTGCGCTTCACAGCCGCCCAGGAAAACAAACGCGACAGCGTCTCATGGTTCGGAACATCGCGCACATGTCCTGCTCATATTTTATCGCTGAGATTGTGATTCTCGATGTTCAAAAATCACTACGGGACGCCCTCCCCTTGGACCTACTTCGAGGGATAGCTGATAATCGGGGATAACGTCATCGCCTATAATTTTGAGAAGATCTCTTTTGAAAAATCGTAATTCGCGTGTAGTACCGATTTTCTTGGCGAGTTTATCTAGACTAATTTTCCATATTTCTTGGTTACCAAGATGCTTTCGTCCGATCTCATAAATACGGCGACCCAACCCACTATCGAGACTAAAATAAGTGGGGTTAATTGTCAGCACCCTGCGTTCCTTGACGAGGGCACGAAACATCCAGTCATTGAGCGTAATTTCAATGGCTGCCATAATTTTACGTCCAGTCGATGTTTTCCGCTCGACTACGCGCCATGTCTCTATCCAGCCAAACCCGCGCCGGTCGCGTTCGTCTGCAGATTCGATTGTTGTCATGATGTTCGTAGATCTCAGACGATGAAGCGCATCGAGCAAAAGGTCGTAGCTGCGCTTACCTGTTCCTCGACCGGTGACGCGCAGGAGATCATGCGCAGCGAAGCGGACTGTATGGTCGACAGTCATCCCTCGCTCAATGCGTTCATTGATAAGAGAGACGACATAAAGAAGTATGTCTTTATCCCAAATCGTCGCAAGCCCTTTTGGGCCAGGTTCTATGGTAATTTGTATTTTCCCGTCGTCATATATCAGAGGCTCCATGCGCGGTTGCTTCTGGATGCTGAAGAACGGATATTCCATAAGGGCTCTGTCATCCTTTAACGGAGCCCCTATTAGGGAGTCGACAAACAGGTCAGCTTCGTTGCTAGCCATTATCTACCCCAGCCCTGCCTTTTGTGCGCGATGTTCCGAATGCAAACAAACCGGTTAATACAACCAGGGTCAATGATTCTCTCGTCAGTGTTACGTATTTTCATCACCGAGCACCTGATCAATCTCGGCCCGGAGCCTTCGCAAGCGTTCACGGTCTTCCGAATTAAGCGGGAGTTGTTGGGCACGGACTTCACTTAGACGCTGGGCCATCCTGTCTACGGATGTAAACGTAAATCCGGAAGGTTTGCGGGTCGGTGCGGATTCCGGCCGTTCGAGGTCAGCTCGACCCAGTCGAATAGCTTTTACTGTGAGTTGTCCGGTTCTAGCTTGTTCAATGAGTTCTTGTTGTCTCACAGGATCCGGGACTCTTGCGAGTTCCACAAGGGTATTTCGTGCCACACCTCGCTCTGACGTCAACTCTTCAAGGATATCGGTTGGGAGCGTCAGGATTTTCAGGATAGAGCTAATTTCGCCGCGACTTTTTCCAAGAACTTCACCTGCCTGGCTCTGGTTCCAGCCTCTTTTTTCAATCAGTCGTTGGATGCCGGTTGCTTCTTCCAGAGGGTTTAGGTCCACTCTCTGAAGGTTCTCAATGAGCGCTGCGACTTCAGCATCACCGTCGTGTTCAATTGCAAGCATGCTGGACCAGCCAGCATGTTGCGCGGCTCGCCAACGGCGTTCGCCCGCGACTATGACCCACCGTTTGTCGGATTGTGAGTTCGTGACACGACGTACGAGAATGGGCTGAAGCTGTCCTTCAGCGACCATTGTTTCTGCCAGTGCTGCGATACTCTCGTCGTCAAAACTTTTTCGTGGTTGGTCCGGATCTGGCGCTACTTCTGTCAAAGGAATTTCGAATGTATGTCGAAATTTGCCGTCCTGGCGAACAAAACTGTTGCTGGCGTCGTCAATGAGCCCAGCGGCTACGCCAAGAATAGGAGATGGGGCTTTTGTTTTGCGTCGGGTTGCCATCACGCATTACCTTCAGGCTGTTCGATATCTGCAAGCGGAAAATCTGTCTTCGTTTGGAGTGCTTGTGCCAGCCGAAGGTACGGTGCCGTTGCGGCCGCTGAAGAAGAGGACTCCAACGCAATCCTGCCTGCGCGTGCAGCATGACCGTACACAGCGCTTGAAGGCACGGGTTCCAGAACTGGGGCGCGATCTTTCATCATGGAACATAAGTGTTGAAGGACTTCACGGTCCACAGATTTGCGTGCGTTATATTGCGTCGGTAAAATACCAAGAAGTCGAAGTCCTGGATTCAGACGACGCTGGATCTTGCCAATTGTGCCGATAATCAGGCCAACGCCCATTGTGTCGTAAGGCTCGGTTCTCACAGGGACAATTGCATCATCGGCAGCAGCAAGGCTCATCCATGTAAGCATGCCGAGATTGGGAGGTGCATCGATCACGATCCAGTCGTAGTCCTCACGGACAGGATCAATGGCTTCCCGTAGAGCGGCGTCAAAACCGGGCTCTCTCCGGCCGTCCGTTTCAGCTAGGTCAATATGGCTGGCGATGAAATCGAAGGGCAGCTCGCGTCCGTCTGGTAGCGTGCCTGCCGCAACCACGATTTCAGAGAGAGGTTTCCCACCGAGAATGAGGTGGGCTGTCGTTTTACCCTGATGATAAAGTTCAACACTGGCGCCAGCGAGTATTCCGGCTGTAGCTGTTGCTTGGGGATCCATATCAATGAGAAGAACGCGTCCTCCCAGTGATGACAACGCGTATGCAAGATTGAGCGAAGACGTTGTTTTCCCAACGCCGCCTTTTTGGTTTGCCAGCACAAGTATTCTTGCAGAATCTTGAACTGCGCCAGCCATATTACGTATCACCTCGGCGACATCATCCGGGATCGGTTCTTTATCGTTTTCCCAGCGGCTAATCTTGGGTTTATCATAGCTTCGGCCAAGTCTGCGGTTGAGTTCATCTTTGATGTCGGCCTGACTTAATCGCAAAGTCAGTCGGCTATTTCGAAATGTTTGACCGTTCATTATGGCTTCCCCAGACAGACTTTTGATGCGTAAAATAGCATCAACATCAACGATGATGGTTGATGTTGATTGTTATCAGTCTTTCTTGTCAAGGAAAAAATCGACGACATATGGGCTGATATGAAGCCCTAAATTGGTCTTCGAAAGATACGATCAATGTGTTCCTGCTTCTCGTCGAAGATCTAATCCGGCCCAGGTGCGGCATGTTAGGACCATATTATAGATTACTTGTGTCTTGAATGAGGCTTTGTCAAAGCGGACAAATCATTAAAACGAGGCATAAATCAGCCGAGGAGATAGCGATCAAAGATATAATGGAGGATGATATTTTGCTGTGCGGCGTGTTACGATAGTCTTCTGGTTCTAGTTCATCCTTATGCTCAATGTTCGGACGTCAGAACATTCTCAGACGAAATTTGTAAGGTCCTTCTCGGATGGGAGGAATACATCCCATCGCAAAATGCGCGAACCTCAGAGCATCGGAGCGTATGCTGATGTTCGGACGTCAGAACATCAGAGGGCGCGTGCCGGATTTTTATGAGCAGTGGTTCTGGACGTCGTTGGGCACCGAGATCGTGGTCGCCTCCTTGATTGCACTCCCACCAAGTTCAGGAAACCTATCGAACATGAATTTACCCTGACTGGGGACTTGGATAATGCGTCGTTTTTCCTCATCGTCCATTGTGAGCGATCGCAAGGTGTGCGATGCCGATGAGGGGGCAGCAACCAATTCCGCTGTCTTCATGTGGCCGGCGTTTCATCCGAAAGACCGCCATGGAACGTAATCGCTGCAGCGAGACGTTTGCTGGACATGGTAAGACAGAGCACTGCCGCGCCTTGGGGGCTCTAGCCTATGACAGCAAGGCGGATCGCAGCATCGGGAAGGACCAGGACGCTGCCATGGCGCTCATCGTCGAATGTTCAGGAGGCCGACCTGTTAATCACGTGGAGATGAAGATACGGTGCAAGCGGATTATCGACGTTCTTTTTCAAGGCATGAAAGAAGCGAGAGATAGGTCACGCTGCTACATATGCCGTTTTGCTTTGAACTAGGACGACGTAAAGCTGTCACGAGACCGAGACACCGGGACTAAATGACCGGTTTCTTCAGGTTAGTTCCCAGCACTAGGTCGTTCGCCTCCCCCCCCCGCTTTCCTGTATGTTGTCTATAGAAATAACAGACCGGTTGGCCACCCGTTGTCGCCGGGTTCCGAAACGGGCGCGGGCGGTTTTGGTTAACGGCGTAAACAGGCTGATGATCGTGCCCTCGGGATCGCGGAACTGGGTCGTGCGGTTGCCCCATGGCAGCAGCTTTGGCTCAATCACAACGTCCACTTTGTTTTTCAGGCGTGCGAATACGGCATCCACGTCATCAACCCTGAATTCCAGAATTGCGGTGCGGTTTGCCCCCGGTTCGGCAGTTCCTTCCCTGAACAGGGCGACCGTCTCGGCGCTACCGATCGCGAGTGTCGCGCCAGGGGTGACGATTTCGGCAAACTGGGGCGCAAGCCATTCGGCAGGCTGTTCGGTCACCAATTCATAAAATGCAACCATGGTGTTGATGTCAGCGGCAATCAGGCGGGTAGAGGCAAACTTCATCGAGCGATTCCTGCATAAGGTTGTGTTCGCCGTCTTTTGGCACAATCATGCTGACAGAGGTGGACCCGTCTGTTCGGACAGTTTTTGGGTTTGAATAAGCTATACCCGGTTGTTGTTATGCCGCAATTCTGACGGCGTTGCTGTTGGCCATCTGGTCCGGGGTTAACCCCGGACCAGATGGCGTCGGCGTGCCATGATACGCCTCATCAGGCGTTCGTCCAGCCAGGGCCGTATGGGGACGTTGCCCGTTATAATGGGTGATCCATTTCGTGAGCTCCACTCGAAGTTCTGATCCGGTCTCAAATGCGTGCAGGTAGACACATTCGTATTTCAACGACCGCCACAGACGCTCGATGAACACGTTGTCCA
>NZ_QUWV01000009.1 GCF_003403295.1 Komagataeibacter melaceti
CTGGATGCCATTGTCGGTCAGGATGGTATGAATCCGGTAGGGCACGACACGCAGAAGATGTTCGAGAAACTCCCAGGCGGTTCTTCTGTTGGCCTTGTCCGCGAGTTGCACCACCGCGAACTTGCTTGTCCGGTCTATGGCGACGAAAAGATGCAGCTTGCCTTCAGCGGTCTGGACCGCGGCGATGTCGAGGTGGAAGAACCCGATCGGGTAGCGTCTGAAGCGCTGACGCTTCGGTTTGTCCCCTTCAATGTCAGGCAGCCGTGACATCCCATGACGCTGAAG
>NZ_QUWV01000112.1 GCF_003403295.1 Komagataeibacter melaceti
GGCAGGAAGACCTGCCCGTCCGGCAGGGGCGGGCCTGCGGGCACGTCCGCCACCGCCGCTGCCGCCGGGTGATGATGCACGGTGCCCCCGGCATGGTGGTGTGGATGTGCGTGGGCGGGCCCGGTAAGCGCCAGCAGCACTGTCGCGGCACCGGCCGCCAGCCTGCGCGTTATGGCACGACATTCAGGGCGCATCTTGATCCTATCGGTTCACCACGAATTCCTTTTTGCGCATAGCATGCGTGCGGATGCAGGCATACCTTCTGCCCCGACCGCTTTTATGGCAGACTGGACCGCAAGCCCGGAGATACGCAGCGATGAACCGCAGAAACCAGATATGGCCTACCTCGATCAGCCCCGTGCGTATCGGCCTGTGCGTTGTGGGGCTGACGCTTGTGGTGGTGCAGTTCGTCCACGGCCTGCACATCAGCCCCGATTCCATGCCGGGACAGGTGATGTTCCATATCGCCATGCTGGCGCTTGGCGCGATCCTGTTCGTGGCGGGCATGTGGGGGCCGTCCCTTTAGGGGACTGTTTTCTCTGCATGGTACAGAAAGTTTTTGGTTAAGCTTTTTTCAAAAAGCTTAAGGAAACGCCGCCTTTGTGAAAAAAGGCGGCACCCGGAAACTTTTATTTTCCAATAGTGAAATTTTCACCTGTTTTCCGAATCAGCACCGCTGCCATTTTCCGTAATACCGGCGCGTGAAGGGGCATCGGATCCCGGCTCCACGGTGCGGCTCATGCGCTCGACGCTCCGGTCATCGCCAAAGCCACGACCGGATATGCGGCGGCGGGGGGCCGGGTTTTCCATCAGCACGTTTTCCAGTGCTTCAGGGTCGGTGCGTTCGGCTTCATCAAACAGTTCATCGGCGCGGGCCTGATCGCCCTCGCGCTCGGCCCGCAGCCCGGCTTCGGCCAGCCTGCGCGCGGTGCCGTGCTTGCCTTCGCCCACGTCATCGGGGCGGTCATCATCATTTATGAAGCGGGGCATCGGAGTTCCCTTTCCTGACATGCATGAACATGGGTTGCCTGAAACCGATCATCGCCCCAAACCGGAATACAATTCAACCACAAAATAAATATCGAATTTGCAAATTAATTACTTATAAATAATAATATTGATGCTTCAGTGTGCCTTTAAACAGGCTTTGTGTACTTCGGAAATATATGGCCCGGCATGACCTGCCCGTACCGGGGCGCTTCCTACCTGTCGGTCAGGGTATAGACGCTGCTGAAACTCAGGTCCCGCGCGACATAGATCTGCACGATATTGCCCTGCTGCACATACAGGCTGGGGGGTACGTTGCTGGTCTGGGTCAGGATGATCTTTTCCACCTGCCCCGCGACGGAATTGGTGTCGCTATCACTGGTGGAGATGCTGGTCGTGCCGGGCTTGGAGGCAAGGTTGGTAATGGCCTGCACCATCATCTGGCCAACATTGGTAATGATCGACACCATGATCGCATCACCAAACCTGGCCCAGAAATGGGTATTGACCTTGCCCTTGACGCCACTGCCGCCCAGCGGGGTGGTGCCGGGGCTGAGCAGGTCGATCGTGACCCCCTCCGGGTTGCGCAGGCGCAGCCAGTTCACGAAAATCCGCTTCTGCCCGTATTGCAGGGCGGATGTGATCTCGCCTTCCGCAATGGCGCCCTTGTCGATCAGCCGGACCTTGCCGTTGATGGAATAGACATCATGGCTGACGCGGCATGTCACCATGCCGGGCAGGGTCGTATTGATCTCGTTTATCGTGCCACACGGAATCAGGGTGCCACGGCCTACCGTCAGGTTCTGGTCGTGCATCATGTGCGCGACGGCGGCATCCATGCCATCCGGCTGGAGGCGGGTGGCCAGCGGGTTGTCCGTCTTGGCCGCGGCCGCAGCCGGGGCGGCGGCGGAAGCCGCGGGCGTGGTGTCAGCCGCAGGGGTCACGAACACGAAGTCATGGCCCAGCCTGCGTTTCATCGCGGCTTCTTCCACGCTCTCGGCCACAGGGGCGGGCGCAGGTGCCGGGGGGGCGGGCGCTTTCGGGCAGGAGGCCTGTCCCTGCCCGTCCACCACCACCGTCCCACCGGGGCATTTAAGTGCGATATGGGTCGTATCCTGCGCACGGGCCATGCCACCGCCCAGCCCAAGGGCCGCCGCCACCGTGCCGGTGGCCAGCATGAAAGCAGGGTGCGAGGCGCGCGCGCGCATCACGAATCCCCATCGCGATCACGCGCGACGCGCCTGACGGCGGGCGAGATCGTCCCATTCGCCGCCCCGCCCAATGAGGGATTGTACGCGTCATTCACCACGCCAATGACAAGCTGGCCGTAGCGGATGCGCCATTCACGCGCGGTCATCTGGGCGGCGAGGATATTGTGGTCACGCCCCAGAACGACCGCGTTCACCACCATTTCCTGCCCGCTTTCGTTCATGACATACAGGGTGGGCAGCACCCCGTTTTCAGGAAAGCGGAAATAGGTGAAACGGTAATCATCCCACACATTCAGCGGGGCGATGGCGCGGTCCTTCTCACCATCCGAACGGCGGTAGGCGGTATTGCGCGGGCCGGTGCCGTACACATCCGCCAGTTCGGCCTGGATGTGGCTGGCGCGGGCGGCGGCGGCTTTGCGGCTGTCATCCTCATCGGGGTAGAGATAGGTCAGCTCAACCGTGGCCTGCGCCAGCGCCCACGGGGTGGCGGCGAACGCGGTGTGGACATGGCCATCGGCACCCTTTTCCTCACGCCCACCGACATAATGCAGCAGGATGTGATAGACGTGCCGGTCGGTGACGATGGTGAGGTTGGTGTCGCTTTCCTGCGCCTTGGGGCGGATGAAGCAGTGGTTCTCGCGGCAGGCGAAGGACCAGCCGCCTTCCTCGCCAAAGGCATGGGTGACGTAATGCTCATCGGGCGAGAGGGTGATGTCGGTCGCGATTCCCACCACGCCGTCAATCTCCACCGTGTCGCGCGGGTTATAGACAACCGACTTGATGCGGTAATCGTAGGGGGAGGTACTCTTGGCCCCGGTTGCCCCCGCGCCGTGCGGGCACAGCCCCGCCAGCATGGCCAGCATGCCGCCCATCACCATACGGCCGCGCAGGCCGGACCGGTTTTCCGCCATCATGGGGTGGCCGCCTGCCCCGATGGGGCGGATGGGCTGGTGGGTGTCGTGGCCGGGGTGCCGGTCAGTTCGGGCGGCAGGGTATGGTTGACCGGAACCAGATAGCGCATGTTAGGCTGCGTGGCCTGACCAAGCCGGGAGGCGCATCCCCCCAGCAGCAGGCCCGCAACCGCCATGGTGGCGCAGACCGTAATGGACCGGCGATGGACGGGTCGTGTTTCACGCTTCACAGGCAAGTGCATCCAGCTCTGACCAGAATGGCCGCTGACCGCTCAATTCCGTTTCCTGATGCTGGCTGCATGGTGAAAGGATAAAAAAGCCCTCCATGCTTTGCAAGTCCGCTAAGGAAAAACTGTACGGCTCCCTTGCCATCACGCTCATGGTTTTCATGCTGGCGGGGTCAGCGCGGGGTGGGGAGGCCGAACCGATTGCCGCCCTCGCCAGCCGCTGCGCGCCAGACCTGTCGCCCCGGATGGCAGCACTCATGGTGCGCCAGGAATCCGCTGGCGTGCCGTGGGCCATCCATGTCAACGGTCCCTACAGGCTGCCCCGCCCACCTGCGGATGCAGCAGAAGCCATTGCGGCCGCGCGGTGGCTTGGCGGGCATGGATATGATTTCGATATCGGCCTGCTCCAGGTCAACAGCCGCAATATGGCCCGCTTCGGCCTCTCCCCTTCCACCATGGTGGAACCGTGCGCGAACCTGCGGGTGGCCAGCCGCATCCTGCATGAATGCTACCTTGCTGCACGCCCGCATTCGGACAGCACGCAGGATCGCCTGCGCCATGCGCTGAGCTGCTACAACACCGGCAATGGCGAACGCGGGCTGCGCAATGGTTACGTGGCCAGCCTGCTCACGCTGGCCGCCCAGCGTGACAGCACGCCGGAAACGCTGATGATCCCCGCCCTTGAGGCCCCGCCCACCAACACAAAACC
>NZ_QUWV01000113.1 GCF_003403295.1 Komagataeibacter melaceti
GCGGTGGGGTTCCTGCTGGCGGGCGGGCTGTCACTGACCGCCATGGGGCTGGGCGGCATTGTCGCGGGGCTGGGGGTGGCGCTGCTGGCCGGACTGGTCAGCCGCCGCACCCATCTGGCGGAAGACGCCAGTTTTGCCAGTTTCTATCTGACTTCCCTGGCACTGGGGGTGCTGATCGTATCGGCGCGCGGGTCCAACATCGACCTGCTGCATGTGCTGTTCGGCACCATACTGGCCATTGACGGGCCGGCGCTGTACCTGATGGGCGGCATCACCACGCTGAGTGTCTGCCTGCTTGCGGTCATCTGGCGGCCACTGGTCATGGAATGTGTGGATCCCGGCTTCATGCGCCTGGCGGGCGGGCATGGTGGCCTTTACCACATGATTTTCCTGTTCCTTGTGGTCATCAACCTTGTGGCGGGGTTCGAGGCGCTGGGCACGCTCATGTCGGTGGGCATGATGATGGTGCCCGCGGCAACCGCGCGCCTGTGGACACGCCGCCTGCTGCCCATGATGATCCTGTCAGCCGCCGTGGGCATGGTCGCGGGGCTGACCGGGCTGCTTGTCTCGTATCATTTCCGGCTGGCCGCCGGGCCGACCATCATCCTGACGTGCAGCGTCATGTATCTCCTTTCCCTCCTTACATCACCTGCCGGGCTCCGGGCGGGCCGCGGCTTGTCTTTCCAGCAGGATTCCTGACCATGCGCCGCTTCATCCCCGTCCTTGGCCTTCTCGGCCTTCTGACCACCCCCGCCCATGCCGCGCCAGCGCCGCACCCGCTGCGCGCCGTGGCCAGCTTCACGGTGCTGGCCGATGTCGTCTCGCAGGTGGGCGGGCGGCATGTCAGCGTCACCTCACTGGTTCCGCCCGATGGCGACCCGCATGAATTCGAGCCCTCCCCCGACGATGCGCGGCAACTGCGTGAAGCCAATATCGTGTTCATGAGTGGCGAGGGGCTGGAAAGCTGGTTCGGGCGGCTGGCGCACGCGGCGGGCTATCAGGGGCACCCGGTCATCGTATCGAACGGGATCAGCGCCTATACATCATCGGGCACGGGACAGCCGGAAACTGACCCGCATGTGTGGAACAGCGTGCCCAATGTCATCATCTGGACCAATAACATCCGCGACGCCCTGATCGCCGCCGACCCGGCCGATGCGGAAAGTTTCCGCGTCGCGGCCGCGGGCTATGTCATGCGGCTCAAGGCGCTGGACCAGGACATCCGCACCCAGATCGCGACCATACCGGCCGACAGGCGGCGCGTCCTGACCAGCCATGACGCCTTTGGCTATTTCGGCCGGGCCTATGGCATCACCTTCATGGCCCCGCAGGGCCTCTCGACCGAGACGGAAGCCTCGGCGGGGGATATCGCGACACTGATCAGCCAGATCCGGCAGACAGGCATCACCACCTATTTCATGGAAAACGCCACCGACCCGCGCATGGTCCAGCAGGTGGCGCATGCAACCGGCGCGCAGCCGGGCGGGGAACTGTATGCCGAGGCCCTGTCCCCCACCAATGGTCCCGCGCCTGACTACATCGCCATGATGCGCCACAATACCGCCCTTATGGTTGCGGCAATGCGGGCGCGCTAGGCGCCTCCTCCGCCGGTCGGACGGCAACAAACGGCGTAAGGTCGATGACGTTTGCATGCATGTCCACAACCGACTGGCGGTGCGTGATCGACACCACCGTCATGCCGGGGCAGGCCTGCCGCAGCAGCGCGTAAAGCGTGGCCTCGGACGTGGCATCAAGGTTCGAGGTCGATTCGTCAAGGAACACCCAGCCCGGTCGCGCCAGCAGGATACGGGCGAAGGCAAGGCGCTGGAGTTCACCGGGGGAGAGGATCTGCCCCCATGGCTCCTCCCGGTCCAGGCTTGAGGCCAGCGCCCCCAGCCCGACCTGCTGGAGCACCCGCTCCACGTCCTCCACCGGGTAGCGCGCCACCTCCGCCGGATAGGCCACGGCGCGGTGCAGCGTGCCGGTGGGCACATAGGGCCGCTGCGGCACGAACATCATGGGCTGGTCGGGCTGCGTGACCTCACCCGTCGCAAAAGGCCAGATCCCGGCAAGGACGCGGAACAGCGTGGACTTGCCGGTACCCGACGGGCCGGTCACGACGCTCATCTGCCCATGTGCCAGCGTCAGGTTCACATTGTGCAGCAGCAGCGCGCCATCAGGGCGGAAAACGTCCATATGGCGGACCTGCATGGCCGCATCGGCCGGAGCGGGCAGCAGGCGCACCTCGTTACGCATGGCCTGCGCGCGGTCCATCACACGCTGGAACGTGGCCAGACGCGCGACCTCCGCATGCCATGTGGTCAGCGCGGCATAGGAATTGGACAGCCAGCCCAGCGCGCCCTGCACGCGGGAGAACGCCATGACAAGCTGCATGAGCGTGCCGAAGCTCATCTTGCCCGCAAAATAGCGGATGGAGCCGATCAGCAACGCGAAATTGCCCGAGACCACATCCAGCCCCGTGGTCAGCAGCCCCAGCCACTTGGTCCGGCGCATGATGGCGAGGAAATTCCCATAGACCGAGGAAAACGACCGATCCAGCCCGGCCTGTTCCTCCGCCTCGCCACGATAGAGGGCGATCCCTTCGGCATTATTGCGGACATGGACCAGGCTGTAGCGGAAATCGGCCTCCGCGCGCTGCTGGAAGAACTGTAGCCCCGCCAGCTTGTGCCCCGCCAGATGCGTGACCCACGTGGCCAGTATGGAATAGATCAGCGCCGCCCAGAAGAAATAGCCCGGTATGGACATGCCCCACAGTTCCAGCGGCCCGGACAGCGCCCACAGCAGCCCGACATAGCTGAACAGGGTCACGATGTTGGACAGCAGGTTGATGAACTGCGTCAGTGTATCGGTCACGAAGCTGTTCAGGTCTTCCTGTATGCGCTGGTCGGGGTTGTCCGCCCCGGCTTCCAACCCTGACGTGGTGATGGCAATGCGGAAATAGGTCTGGTTTTCCATCCACTGCCGCGTCATGCGCGCGGTCAGCCACCGCCGCCAGCGTAGCTGGAGCATCTGCTGCAGGTAGGTCGCATAGACACTGAACAGGATGGCCGGAATGGTGATGATGAAGAAGCCGGGCACGTACCCGCTGTCATTATGCACATACCAGAACAGCCCGCGCAGGAAGGTCGTGGCGTCACGCTGCTGCAGGGCCGTGTAATACACATTGCGCGAAAAGGACTGGAGCAGGTCCATCCCCACGATGGAAAAGGTCAGGACCAGAACCGCGCACAGTAGCCCCCATGCCCATTTCCGGTCCTCGGACACGAAATAGGGACGGGTAAGGTACCAGACGTCTTTCAGGAGAAGGCGCAAATGCTGCATATGAATCCCGCGCAGAGGGTTGGGGCCGTAGATCCTACCAGCAATCCCACGAAGTCCGGGCGGACTCAATGTCCATTGCGCCCGATGGGCGCGTTACGGGCCGCCGGGCGGCGGCGTTAAGCTTATTCACGACTTATTGACGCAGCGGGCAGGCCACCCGCCGCTACGCCTGCGGACCCGCGCGACGGCGTAATATCCACGGACAACAGGGGTTTATCGTGCCCTGCCCCCCACGGGGGGATAGGGGGATATATCGAAAAGCCGAATGTCAGACCTCCGGGCCGCAGGGGTACTCCTGCCGCGCATCGTGTTATCACAGACATATATATTCACATATGACGGGACGGTGCGCCCTCTCGCCGAGAGAATAATGCAAGGAAGAATGGATATGATGTCATTCAGTCGCGTTCTGTGCGCCAGCGCTTTTGCCACCATGCTTGGCGCGGCCCCGCTTGTGGCCCATGCCGAAACATCCCCCCCCACCGGCGCGGGTGTCGCCAACCAGGTCGAACAGATCGCCCCCGGCTCCCTTTCCGCCGATACGGTGTACTCCGCCGTGGCGTCCGCTGCCCCGGCCGACCTGGGCGGCATCCTGAACTACTGCATCCAGTCCCGCTACCTCGACTCGAAGGAAGCGTGGCCGGTCCTTGCGGCCCTGAACAAGAAGACGAACGACGTTCCCTCCGACAACAAGGGCAACATGTCCTATGCCGATGGGTCCACCGGCCTGCTGAAGGTGGGTGGGGGCCAGCCGCCCATCTCGCTCGAAGATGCCTCGGCCGATATCCGCACGCAGGCCTGCGCGAAGGTGGAAGCCCGCGCCAAGTCCATGCTCTGATCCTGACTGCCTGCCTGTTGTCCAGACCCTGCCGGTTTCCCCCGGCAGGGTTTTTTTATTGTACCCACACCCGGGAAAACGCCATGTGGTAAAGGCGGGTAGCGAAATAATTGCCCAGACGGGGCGAAACCAGATCCACATAACTTATGCTGATCATCGGCGCCGCCGGGGCAAGGCGGGTGATCCGGTCATCCACCTGCCGCCATAACGCTTCGGCCGCCTGCGGGTCGGGCGTATTGCGGATGCGTTGCGTCAGGTCCTGCATCACATGATCGCACAGGCCGGAAATGTTGATGGAATTGTCCGAACCTTTATGAAAATTCTCGCAGCCGAACAGGGTGTCCAGAAAATTGGAAGGCGAGGCGTAATCCGCGTACCATCCCATAAGGCTGATCTGCACGTTATTGCCGCTGTTCTGAACGTAGGAGCCTTCCATCGCCGGTGAAAGCGGGTGCAGGCGCGCGCGGTAGCCCATGGCCTGCAGCATGTCGCGCAGGTACGCGCCCATGCTGGCATACATGGCGGTGGCGGGCACGATCAGGGTTACCTCCTGCCCCGCCGTCCCGCTCTGCCGCACCAGTTCGCGCGCGCGCGCCATGTCGGGGTGATGCCAGACATCGGCGGGGTGATCGGGGTCAGCGCCCTGTGTCCACGCGCATGCGCCATCACCGGGCAGCAGGCCGGGGGGAACCATGCGGCACAGCGGGGTGGCGATGGCGGGGCCACCATACAGGATCGTCATGGCGCGGCGGTCCAGCGCGTAATTGACGGCCTGCCGCGCAAGGATGCTGTCAAAGGGCGGGATATTCACGTTCATGGGCATGAACAGAAGCCCATAGAGCGGATAGACATGGACCTGCGCCGTATAACGGCTGCCTATCTCCCCCAGTCGGTCCAGCGGCTTGAGGCCGGCCATCCAGTCATATTGCCCGCGCTCGACGGCGGTGACCGCATCCTCCTCCGACAGGCCATAGTCATAGACGATGGCATCGACATAGCCATCAGGCTGCGCCGTTTCACTCCATTCATGAAAGAAAGGATTGCGCTCCAGCCGCATGCCCCGCTCGGGGCTGGAGGCGACGATACGGTAGGGCCCGGTGCCGGGGGCGGCCTCATTGCCCAGATCATGCGGCGGCGTATCCGCAGGCAGGACCACCGCATGGCCAAACGCCATCTTCTGCGGGAATTCGGAATCCGGCTCATTCAGGTGGATGGTGATGCGGCCCGTCGCCGCATCGGTTTCAACCCCATCGGCCAGCGTGCAATGGTCGGGGTCACGCAGGCACACATCCGCGCCCCGGATCGTGCCATAAAACGACCCGGCGGTTGGCGCGCCCACACGGAAGATGCGCCGCAGCGACGCCGCGACATCATGCACCGTAACCGGCGCCCCGTTGGAAAAACGGATGCCATCGCGCAGGGTGAAAACCCATGTACGCCCGCCATCGAGCATGTCCGGCATGGCCCGCGCCAGATCCGGCACCACCTGCCTGCCCGCCGGGCCCTGGATTTTAGGATAGGTCAGCAGCCCGTCATAGACGACGCTCATCACCTGCATGTACTGGCTGGTGTAATTGATCTGCGGGTCAAGCGTTCCGGCGGATGTCATGGCCGTCAGCCGCAGGGTGCCGCCGCGATGCGGACTTCCCTGCGTGCCCTGCGCCGCAGCGGGGGAGATGGACCCGCCCATGCCGGGCAGGAGCGCCGCAACAAGGGCGAAGGGCAGCAGGACCGCCTTCATCCACACCCCTCCGCCGTCAGTTCAGTGCTTGGCCTGCCCATCCATGAGCTGTGTCATCCGGACGGTGATTTCATCCGCCGTGGCGGTTGCGGGCAGGGTGCCCTCATACCGGCCGGTGGGGGACATGATCACGATCTGGGTGGCGGGTTCCATGCTGTAATCACCATTCTCGCCCTCATGCCGGACGTAGGGGGCATGATATTCCTTCGCCACAGCCTGGATCATCTTGGGGGAGCCGGTCATGACCGTAAGCAGGGAGCCAAAGCGCAGGGCGTAGGTGCGCAGTTCCTCCGCCGTGTCGCGCATGGGGTCGAGGGTGATGAAAATGGGCACGACAAGCCGCGAGCGCTCACGCCCCAGCGCCGCAACGCCCTGCGTCATGGCCTTGGCCGTCACACCGCAGACCGTATCCGGGCAGTGGGTGTACCCGAAATAGACCAGCATCCACCGGCCCCGGAAATCGGTATCCAGCACGGAGCCATCCGCCCCGTTGACCAGCCTGAACGAGCCGCCAACCGGGTTGCCATAGGAGACCAGCGGCACGGGCGCGCGGTCGAAAAGCCGGTAGCCCACGTACCCGAAGGCCGAGGAAACCACTATAATGGCCAACCCGACCAGCAGGAAAAACCGGTCACGTTCTCTTTGATTCATTAGTGTGCATCCGCCCAATTCGTTCCGGTCCCGGTTTCCACGACCAGAGGTACGCTCAGGACCGCCGCGGATTCCATGACCTGCTTGACGAGGGCGGAGAGACGTTCGGCGTCCCCTGCCCGCACCTCGAACAGAAGTTCGTCATGGACCTGAAGGAGCATGCGTCCGTCAAGTCCCGCATCGGCCAGGGCCGCGGGAATTCGCACCATGGCCCGTTTTATGATGTCGGCCGCCCCGCCCTGCAATGGCGCGTTGATGGCCTGACGTTCGGCATAGTTGCGGCGCGCGGCATTACGGTCCGCAATGCCCGGCACCCAGCAGCGGCGGCCGAACGGGGTCGTGACATAGCCATTGCGCCGCGCTTCCTCGCGCATGCGCTCCATATAATCACGGATGCCGGGATAGCGGGCGAAATAGGCATCGATATAGCCACGCGCCTCACCCGGCGGGATGCCAAGCTGGCGACCGAGGCCAAAGGCGCTGATGCCATAGATGATGCCGAAATTGATGGCCTTCGCGCGGCGGCGGGTCAGGGGGTCCATTCCCTCCAGCGGGATGCCGAACACTTCGGACGCCGTGCGGGCATGAATGTCCTGCCCGCGTTCAAACGCATCCCGCAGGGCGGGAATATCCGCCACGGCGGCCAGGAGGCGCAGTTCGATCTGGGAATAATCGGCCGAGACAAGAACATGCCCGGGCGCTGCGACAAAAGCGCGACGGATACGACCGCCTTCCTCCGTGCGGATGGGAATGTTCTGCAGGTTGGGGTCGTTGGATGACAGGCGCCCCGTTGTCGTAACCGCCATCTGGAACGAGGTATGTACCCGCCCCGTGACCGGGTTGATCTGGTTGAGCAGCGCGTCGGCATAGGTGCTCTTGAGCTTGGCAAGCTGCCGCCATGCCAGAATCCGCGCGGGCAGGTCATGCCCCTGATCGGCCAGATCCTGTAGCACCGACGAATCCGTGCCCCATGCGCCCGATTTCATGCGTTTGCCGCCGGGCAGGCCCATTTCATCAAACAGGATTTCCCCCAACTGCTTGGGGGAGCCGACATTGAATTCACGCCCGGCAAGGGTATGGATCTCGGCCTCGATCACGCCCATGCGCGTGGCGAATTCGGCGGACATGGCCCGCAGGTCATCCGCATCCACCGCAATGCCCGCGCGCTCCATATCCGCAAGGATCGGGACAAGGGGGCGCTCCATTTCCTCATACAGCGCCAGCGCCCGGTTGGGCCGCAACCGGGGCCTGAGCACCTGCCACAGCCGCAGGGTCACATCCGCATCCTCGGCCGCGTATGGCGTGGCGCGGGCAATATCCACCTTGGAAAACACGACCCGGTTGCGGCCCGTGCCCGTCACCTCATCATAGGGGATGGGCGTATGGTCGAGCAGCAGGCGTGAAAGCTCATCCATCCCCTGCCCGTGCTGTCCCGCCGACTGGGCGTAGGAAATCAGCATGGTGTCATCAATCGGGGCAGGCTGGACACACCCGGCCTGTGTCAGCACCAGCAGGTCGAACTTTGCGTTCTGGAATATCTTGAGCACCGCCGCATCCGCAAAAAGCGGGGCAAGGATTTCAAGGGCGACATCCACCGGCATCTGGGCCGCGCACAGGGCGTCCATCAGGTCGCCTTCGTGGCCGAGGGGGATGTAGCAGGCCTTTCCGGGCCGGGTGGCCAGCGAAATGCCGACCAGCCGCGCCACGAGCGGGTCAAGGCCATCAGTTTCGGTATCGACCGCGCACACGCCAATGGCGCGGGCTTCGTTCACCCACTGGCGCAGCACCTCGGGGTCGGTCACCGTGTCATACGGACCATACGGCTCCGCCGGGATGGGCGGCAGGACCGCATCGGGCACCGTGTCGTCCACCGGGGCGGAAGCCTGTGCCGGCGTGTGGGAACGCGGACGCGGCTTCATGCCCATGCGCTGCAGCAGGGAGGAAAATCCCATATCCGACAGCCATGCGCCCAGCCGCTCCATATCCACATCGCAGCAGGTCAGGGCAGAAAGCGGCTCGGGGCAGGGCGCGTCCTCACGCAGGGTCACCAGTTCATACGACAGGCGGGCCATGGCGGCATGGGCCAGCAGGTTGTCCCGCCGCTTGGACGCCTTCATGCTTTCCGCGCCCGCGAGTATGCCCTCCAGCGACCCATATTCCGCCATCAGCGCCGATGCCGTCTTGGGGCCGATGCCGGGCACGCCGGGCACGTTATCCACCGGGTCCCCGATCAGGGCCTGCACCTCGGCCACCTTGTTCGGCGTGACGCCGAATTTGGCCAGCACTTCCTTTTCCCCGATCGGTTTCTGCCTGATGGGGTCCATCATCATCACGCCGGGGCGGATGAGTTGCATGAGGTCCTTGTCCGAGGAATAGATGGTGCACTGCCCGCCCGCATCGGTCGCCTTGCGGGCATAGGCGGCGATCAGGTCATCGGCTTCCCAGCCAGCTTCCTCCAGCGCAGGTACACCGAAGGCGGCTGTCGCGTCGCGCACAAGGCTGAACTGCGGGCGCAGCTCCTCCGGCGGTTCGGGGCGGTGCGCCTTGTACTGCGCGTACAGTTCGTTGCGGAAGGTGTGCCGTCCCGCATCGAATATGACCGCCAGATGGGTGCCTGCATGTTCGCGCAGCAGGCGCGACAGCATGTTCGTGAAACCATAGACCGCATTGACGGGCGTGCCGTCGGGGCTGGTCATGGGGGGCAGTGCGTGAAAGGCGCGGAAAATGAAGCCCGAACCATCCACCAGGATCAGGTGAACCTGCTTGTCGCTGGACATTTATCTGAATGCGATCAGTGTTCGGTACCCGCCGGTGCATCCGGGTTCAGCACGAACAGCCGCGAGCAGTAGGGGCAGAAGGTCTGGTGATGGCCGATACGCAGGAATACCCGCGGGTGCCCCAGCACGCCCAGCCCGCCATCACAGGACAGGGTGCGCGAATCGACAACGATGGTTTCAATCGTCCCCAGGCGGGGATGCGGAACGGGATCGTGGGACAGGGGTTGCATTTTGACGGGCCTCGGGTTGTTGTCCGGCTTGGATTTGCATGTTCCCGCCTGTGGGCGGACCATGCGCTTGGCCATGATGATACGCAGGATTGCCGTGCTTTCAAACTTTCGCCTGTCACGCCTGCTTTATCCAGTGATTTTTGTGCTGCTGGCCGCCTGCGCCACGCGCGAGTCCCCGCCCCCTGCCGCACCGGCGCGCCATCCGGCGCTGACCCGCCTGATCCCGGCGGATCGCTGGGTTGAGATTCCCGGTGCCGGGCGGGTGCCGCTGCGTATCTGGCCAGCCCACGGGCCCGAACGCGCCGTTATTCTGGCACTGCATGGCTTCAACGACAGTCGCGATGCATGGGAGCGGCCCGCGCCGGTGCTGAATGACGTCGGCATGACCCTGATCGCGCCAGACCTGCCCGGCTTCGGGCAGACCGCGCAGCGCGGCGGCTGGGCCGGGACGGAGGCACTCCTGCGCACCGCCACCACGCTCGCCACCATCATCGGGCGCGAACACCCCGGTGTGCCACTGTACATAATGGGTGAAAGCATGGGCGGCGCACTTGCCACCGTGCTGGCCGCACAACCCGATGCACCACCTGTTGCGGGTTATATCCTGCTGGCCCCGGCTTTGTGGGACATGGATACGGGGGCGCGTACCCTAACCCACCTCATGGCAGCACTGGCCCCGCACTGGCGGCTTAGTGGCCATGAACTGCCGGTGCATGTGACCGCGGCGGATGACATGCTGGCCCTTGCACGGCTGTATTACGATCCACTGACCCTGCGTGACACCAGCACCGTCGCGCTGGCGGGCCTGACCGACCTCATGCACCAGGCCGCGCGGGACGCCCCCGCCATGCATGGGCAGGTACTGGTGGTTTATGGCGGCCGTGACCAGATCATTCCCGCCCCGGCCATGGCGGCGGCATGGCAGCGTATGCCGCCCGCCACACGGCGCGACTACATTCCCAACGGCTACCACCTGCTGCTGCGCAGCCGCGACAGCGCGCAGGTGACAGCCGACATAACGGCATGGATTTCGCAACGTGACGGCTTCCTGCCATCGGGCGGGGATATGGCGGCTGCGGCATGGGAGACGGACCAGAAGGGCCATGCGACACCCCTGCCCATTCTGCCGGGGTGGATGGACTGGTTCTCACCATGAGAATTTTTAGGGGTGGCATTCAGCGCCATCCCGATGTATGCAGGCGGGACTGGACTCGTAGCTCAGCTGGATAGAGCGTCGCCCTCCGAAGGCGAAGGTCGAAGGTTCGAATCCTTTCGAGTCCGCCACTCCCCTGATTTTTTATAATCGTGCCGTTCCTTATACGGGTCTGTTCGTATCCGATGGAACAATGCACCGGATAACGTACGCAGGAACTGCCCGGTCTCTGACGTTCGCCCCCTTACACGGCCCAAGCCAAACCAGCCGTCTTCAGAAAGTTTTTGGTGAAGCTTTTTTCAAAAAGCTTCAAATAACGCCGCCTTTTTGAAAAAAGGCGGCACCCAAAAACTTTTCCCCTATGCTGAAGCAGCGTCTTTTTTCAGGGATACGGACGCATATCCATCGGGATATTTCTCGGCCCATGCCAGAGCAGTTTCCACGATGGTATCCAGATCATGAAACGCGCTTTTCCACCCCGTTTCACGCTGCAGCAGGGCCGAACTGGCCACAAGAACCGCCGGGTCACCTGCCCTGCGTGGCGCCCAGCGCCAGTTCATCCGGCGCCCTGAAACCCGTTCAATACTCTGCACGACCTGCAGGTTTGAATACCCTTTGCCGTTGCCAATATTGTACGTAACGCTCCGCTGGCCGATCGCGCCCACGGCCGCAAGATGCGCGCGCGCCAGATCGGTCACATGCACATAATCCCGAATGCAGCTTCCATCAGGTGTCGGGTAATCATTGCCAAACAGGTCAAGGGATGGACGTTTGCCCAATACCGTCTGGATCGCCAGCGGGATAAGATGTGTCTCGGGCTGATGATCCTCACCCGCGCGCCCCTTGGGGTCGGCCCCTGCTGCATTGAAATAACGCAGGCATGCACTGCGTAGTCCATGCACCCTGTCTGCCCAGTACAGCGCACGCTCAACCATGAGCTTGCTTTCCCCATATGGGGAGCATGGCGCAACCGGAGAGTTTTCAGAAATAATACTGTTATCTATATTACTGAACAGCGCAGCCGTGGAAGAAAATACGAAGGCCGGAACCTTATGCCGCACGGCCAGTTCGATAAGCGACAAGGCGGGCTCAACATTCTGGCGCAGATACATAAAGGGTTCACGCATGCTTTCCGCCACAAGCGAACGCGCGGCGAAATGCATGATGCCGTCCCACGGGCCATCACTCAGGATATCATCCACCAGTGCGGTGTTGGACAGGTCACCAAGAATAAACCGGGCTTCAGGGGGAACGGCCTGCCGATGTCCGGTACTGAGATTATCCAGCACCACAACCTCGTGCCCGGCATCCAGCAGCATCAGGACAACGTGACTGCCTATATATCCCGCGCCGCCAGTAATAAAGAACCGCATTTCCCGCTCATTCCACAAAAACTGATTTGTAATCTTCCCGTCATTACGACACTACGTGACTGAAATTATTTTTCAGTTCCATCCCTGCCCGCCTGCATGAGAATACCTGAAAAAACATGTACCAGATAAATGTCACGCGGCACACCACCAGCCCATCCCATTCTGATGCCAGCATATCATGCTGACATCATCAGGGCGGCAATCAAGAGGCATGTCCAAGCCTGCGGTAATTAATGGCTCACCCGGCCAGCGGACATCCCCGGAGACATAAGGGTATTGATAAGGTTGAACGCCTTGCCCAGCTTATTGGTCTTGGCATTGGCGATATACAGCACATCCTTGTTTTTCATCGGGAAATGCTCGGCAAGGAAATAACTGGCGGGATTGATCATATCCAGTTGGTACACGATGGGCATCTTGGTCTCTCCCGTCGTAACGGGCAGGCCCAGACGCTGTGCAATATCGGCGTTCTCATACCGAAACAGGAAAATGGCATTCGGGTCCGCCTGGCTGTCCGACGGACCACCAACACGCGCCAGTGCTTCAGCCAGATTGACGCTTGATGTATTGAAAGGCGTTTCCGTAACCTGATGTGCGGCGCCGAACGCCGTAAACGTGCGAGGTTCACGGATCAACTGGATACGGTCTCCTGCCTGAAGCAGGATATTCTGCGTTGGGTCTTCTTCCAGATCGCGCAGGGACGTTTCAGCCTGATTGCCATGTCGTTCAAGCCGCACGATCACGTCTTCCGGCTGCTCCATGTTCCCACCGGCAAGGGCTATCGCATCAATCAGCCGTTCCTGATGAAGGGTCAGTGGTATACGCCCCGAACGCTTGACCCCACCGTAAACGATAACTGAATTTTCCAGATCGGTCTGGATCTTCACCATCACCTGAGGTGACTGCGATTTACCCTTGAGACGCTGCTGGATTTCAGATTCGATCTGCTCGCTTGTCAGCCCGCTAACATGCAGAAGACCAATATAGGGTAAGGTGATATCACCATTCCCATCCACCGGTACGGCGGAAATCATGGTTGGCTTGGCCGTGGAAGACGGCGCGGATGTGGGTGACCCTGCGGTAAAGACGCCTACACCCATTTCATAAATGGCAATATCCAGCGAATCCCCCGGCCCGACCCGGTCATTGGGATGCGACTTCTGGACATCATTGGCCAGCATGGAAAAGGAGGGCGGCTTTTCACTGTTCAGCAGGGTTATGAGATCAGGGCTGATCTGCACAATCCCGTAACCGACCGAATTCTTCTTCGGGTCTTTCTGGGCGTGTTTGAATTCTGATTCCGTCGGGCCACTGTTCGGCAGGGTGTTACATCCGGCAAGCCCCAGCCCAAGGATCATCATCGTCAGGACGCTACCACGTATGGAAGACCCAACCCGTTTCTTACGGATACGGCCCAGACCATCCGGAACAGCAGGCAAAGCATGCAGCTTGTTTAGCATCGCGATAAAAATCTTCCCTCAGCCGATCGCGCCGAAGCGTTCCTGATACTACACAGGCGCTCCGGCGTCTCCATTCCTGATATCAGGCCCAGACAGAGAAACGCGCCATCAGATAGCATGCTCCTTGACGCCGGTGATCAAAAGACGACCGATCAGAAGCGTGACTATTCCACCCACGAATATGGCCGCCACCATAACCACACCATGCGGATAGGTCGGGATGCTGGGCATATTCGGCTCAACCACGCGGACAATGTAAACCTGCTGCCGCATGGCTTCCGCGCGGGCAGTCTGCAGCTCGCTCGCGGTCGCATTGTAATTGATCTGCGCGAATTCGCGCTCCAGCATCATCTGGTCATAATCGGATACGTTAAGTGCAATCTGTTTCTTGGCACCAATCATATCACGCTGCTGCTCGATCTGCTGGTCAAGGGCGTGAATCCGCTCCTTGATCGTCTGGACCTGCGGGCTGGACGGATCAATATAACGCAGCATCTGACTCAACTGCGTATCCGCCTGCGCCAGTTCCGTCTGCAACTGCGCAATAAGGGAAATACCGGCAACAGAAGATTTTTCGGGGTCCAGGTCACCAGTTTTCTGGCGGAACGCCGTCAGGCGCTGCTGGATATTCCGGACCCGCTGCTCGGCCTCGGCCACCTCTTTATCTGCAATCTGGACCGTGTTCTTGGATACGCGGGCATTGAACTCGTTAATCCGCTGCTCACCCAGTTCCAGAAGCGTCCGCGTGATCCGCTCCGCATCATCCGGTCGGAAGGCACGGACGGTCAGGGATGTCACGCCGGTATCTTCATGGAAGACAACGTCCACGTGATTGAGATAGTACTTCAGAAGCTTTTCGGGTGGCGGCGATGCTGAATACAACCGGGAAAGGAAATCCGTTCCGGGCCTGCGGAAAATGTCCACCAGATTCAGACGCGCCTGCAATGCCGCAACGGCATCATGCGACTTCATGAAGGTATTGACAGCAAAGCCTTCCGCCAGCCCCGAACTGGCGGAACTCATGCCCGCACCCGGAATCATACCGCCACCGCCACCACCGGATGGGCGCGAGGGGTGACTGTCCTTCACTATGAAGGCAGCTTCGGATGCATATTGCCCCGTCGCGATACAGCTGTAGTAGAATGCTGCCAAGAGTGTCGGAAGCACGACTATAATAAAAAACGATGCATGCCGTCGCACAAAAGCGACCACATCCCGGTCGTTCGCTGAATCTAAATTAGTCATACCACCTCAGTACAGGACAAACCCGAATAAAGTCCGATCCGCAGAAAATCAACCAAGATGAATATCTTTCCTGACTGCCCGCAGAGATAACAGTCCGATCGCACTCAGAACCATACAGATGCTTATGATATAGACAGGATATGTATAGTCACTGTTATAGTCCTGAAACTGCCCCTCCCGGATCAGCTCGAACATCTCGGTAGTTGGCCACCAGGACAGGTACCAGCGAAAAGGATCCGGCATGGTCTGCTGGATAGTGAATGCGCCCGAAATTGCCAGACTCAGGTAGGTCATTGGATGAACCAGACGTTCAACCATGGTGGACAGTTCGCTCGCTGCTGCGATGATCATGGACAGTCCGAAAGAAAACCAGAACAGCATGACCAACCCGCCCAGCATTAACAACGGCCGCTGGGGCAGGAAGCCAAAATTCACACTTTGCATCATCAGCGAAAGCACCAAGACTGATAGAATAGTCGCGCCCAATTCCAGAATTGCCCGTGAGAACAGAATATCAAAAATTGTAATCATGCGATGGAAAAGCAATGTCCTGTTACTTTCGATCGCATCAGCAGCTCTGTTAACAATCGAACGAAACAGGATATAACATGTATAACCCGAGACCATGAATGATCCCGTGGGCATTCCATAATGCATGAATGGCCCGGATGATAAATGTATTACGGAAACACCGGTAGTCAGAAGCGCCGGTTCAACAATAAGCCATAGGAAACCAATATTATCCCTACCGAAACGCGTATGTAATTCGCGCATGACAAGTGCACCGATGACACGCATCTGCACTGTCAGGCCGCGTAGAAACTTGTCGGTTTCTGGATATTTCACGGAGAATTCGGTCACCATCAAACGCCCATCAGCTCAATCGCGGCTGCATAGTCTCATGAAGACCAGTCATGACTCCGGCTACTGCCTGCATCTTATATCTCCGGGCCACGCAGGTTTATGATCTATTTCAGACATAATAAACTGTAATCATAGTCTAATCCAGCTTCCCTGTCGAGGGAGAGGACTGTTGGCCTTCCCTGCCGTCAGTACATTCTTCATATCCAAAATTAATACATAATTAGTGTTTGTGGATACCAGACGACTTGAGAAGAACAGCTTGCCCTTACGATCCCTTCGTAATCAATCGCGATAACCGCTCACAAATAATCAGGAAATACGACGAAAATACGCCCGCGCCCCCTGATTTTCCAATGGGCCTTCCAAACGCCAAAAGGCCGCTGACGCGGCCTTTTAAGGTAATGATTTTATTGGATCTGGTTGCGGGGGCAGGATTTGAACCTGCGGCCTTCA
>NZ_QUWV01000114.1 GCF_003403295.1 Komagataeibacter melaceti
GCATATGACGCCAATGGCGGCGCGGGAGACGTACGAGTGATGGCGGAAGTCTTCACGGCGGTGAATATTGGAAATGTGGACCTCGATCACGGGCAGATCAACGGCCAGAAGCGCGTCAAGCAGTGCAACCGAGGTGTGGGAATAGGCCGCCGGGTTGATGATGATGCCGCGTGCGCGGCCCCGGCATTCCTGTATCCAGGAAACGAGTTCCCCCTCGCCATTGGTCTGGCGGAAGTCGATGGCCACATCCAGGCGTTCGGCTGCCTGGACACAGACCTGTTCGACATCATCCAGCGTGGCATGACCATACACCTCGGGCTGGCGCAGTCCGAGCATGTTCAGGTTGGGGCCGTTCAGCACGGCAATGAGAGGGCGCTCCATGATGCACGCGCCTAGCACGCCCGCCGCCGTGTTCCAAGTCCCGTTCATGCCCGGCGCGCGCGGCAGGGCACGTATTGGTAGGATATCGGGCACGCAATGTGGTATGGGTCGGTTCATGACAGGGTATCCCGATCACCGGCAGGGTGATGGACGGGCGCGTTGCATGGCGGCATGGCCTGGTGTGTCGGTCGTGCTGGCGTGCTGCATGTCCATCCTCTCCGGCACCGAACCTGCGGCCTGCGCGACAGTACGGCATGATGCGCGTAGCGTGGTGGCGCCAGCGGTCATGGCGGATGTTCCGCCGGACTGGAGCCAGCACGGCATTGCAAGCTGGTATGGAACACGCCTGCAAAAGGGCCGCGCCACCGCATCGGGCGAGACCTTCGACCCCGACGCGCTGACTGCCGCCCACCCCCGCTTGCCGCTTGGCACGCGGCTGCGCGTACATTCACGCCGGACGGGCCGCTCGGTGGTGGTGACGGTCAATGACCGTGGCCCCTATTTCGGGCACCGCATCATCGACCTTTCGGCCGGGGCCGCGCGCCGTCTTGGCATCCTGTCCGCCGGGGCGACGACGGTTGATATCGAACCCGCTCGTGAGGAAGACGAGGTCGCCAGCGCCCCGCGCTGACCCTGCGGGGCCGGATAACCTGTTTAAGGAAGTTTCTGGTGAAGCTTTTTGCAAAAAGCTTCAGGTGACGCCGCCTTTTTGAAAAAAGGCGGCACCCAGAAACTTTTGTCTGTTTTCAAGGGGGAGGTCAGAAGCGCTGGTGTTTGGTCCAGCCTTCCATCGTCTTGCCCGGTGCGCAGCGCAGGTCCATCTCGATTTCCAGCCCTGCGTTCAGCTCGGCGCCCAGCAGCACGACATAGGCCGAGACATAGAACCACATCATGATGGCGATGAACGCGCCCAGCGGCCCGTAGGTGGCGCTGTACCCCGACAGGTGGCTGACGTAATAGGAAAAGCCGGTCGAGCAGATCAGCCACAGCACCGTCGCCCCGATCGAACCGGGCAGGATGCACCGCCAGTAGGTATGGGGCCGGTTTGGCCCGAAGCGGTACAGCACGGAACACAGTGAAAGCACGAACAGTAGCATGAGGGCAGGCCCCCCCATGCGCACCAGCAGTTCCACCGAACCCGCCGGTGGTGCGACCTCCAGTCGCTGGGGCAGGTAATCCAGCAGGAACGGCAGCGCCACCATGAGTGCCAGCGTCAGGATGCCGCCACAGATCGAACAGAACGTCAGCGCCATGCCCATGGCCTGGAAGCGCACGAAGCTGCGTGTTTCCGGCGTGTTGTAGGCCACGTTCATCGCCATGATGAGCGAGCGTGTCGCGGCCGAGGCCGACCACGTGGCGATGGTGGTCGATATGATCAGATTCAGCGTGAGCGAGGAATGCGACTCCGCCACCAGCAGGTGAATGCGCGCGCCGATCACGTCATAGGCCGAAGGGGGCAGCAGGTTGCGCAGCACCACAAGCTGCGGTTCCACCGTCTGCGGGTCGAACAGCAGGCCATAGAGGGAGATGAGCGTACTCATCGCCGGGAACAGCGACAGGGTGGCGTAGAACGCGCAGCCCGCCGCGGCCAGAGTGATCTGGTCGGATATGATGTTGCGGGCCACCTGGCGCAGCACCTTGCGGACCTGCTGCATGGAAAAGTCAGGCAGCACGTGGGCTGGCGGGGGCATGTCCGTCATGTTGATCCGGGTAGAGGGTGATGCAGCCAATGCGGGCTCTGTGTCCTGTTATGCTGTGGGTGGCCGGTGCGGGCCGGTATCATCGGGCCGCCATGCGGGGCCGTCGTGTGGGGATTGTGCCACGGTGGGCGCATCCTAGATGAAAAAACCTTTCGAATGGGTGATTTTTCTGTTGCGTCCCGTGCGTATTGTCCGCATATGCGCTCCCTACGCAACAACGCACGTGCCACTGGCCCTCTGAGGTTACGCAACGACGTCAAGCGTTCTGGCAATCGGGCTGCCGCGCAGGCGGGGGTCCTTATTGGTCGCTGGTCCGTTAGACCGTTTCGCAACATCTGTCCGTTTGTGCAATTCCAGAATTGTGTTCATCGGGCGGCAGTACAGAAGGGATTTGGGTGCGATGACTCCCAAAATCGCTCGTTATCTGGTTGAGCAGTCTCCTGCTACGCCTTGCCTTGTCGTTGATGTGGACCGGGTGGAGGAACGCTATCGCGCCCTGCGCGATGCCCTGCCGCTCGCCCGCATCTATTATGCGGTCAAGGCCAATCCCGCCCGTGAAATCCTGACCCGCCTGGTGGGTCTGGGTTCGGCGTTCGATGCCGCCTCGTGGGAAGAGATTTCCATGTGCCTCGACGCGGGCGCACGCCCGGCCGATGTCTCGTTCGGCAACACGGTCAAGAAGGCCTCGGCCATTGCCCGCGCCCATGCGGCCGGGGTGGACATGTTCGCCTTTGACTGCGCGGAAGAACTGGACAAGCTGGCGCGCCATGCGCCCGGTTCACGCGTCTATTGCCGCCTGATCGTGGAAAACGAGGGTGCGGACTGGCCCCTGTCGCGCAAGTTCGGCACCACCATGGACAATGCCCGCGACCTGATGCTGCGCGCGCGAGACCTCGGGCTGGACCCCTATGGCCTGTCCTTCCACGTTGGCAGCCAGCAGACCGCGACCGGCGCGTACGAAGCCGCGATCGCCCGCGTGGGCATGCTGTTCACCGACCTGAAGGCGGCGGGGCTGGACCTGCGCATGGTCAATCTGGGCGGCGGGTTCCCCATCCGCTACCGTGATGACGTGCCGGGCATCGACCGTTTCGCGCTGGCGATCAGCCACGCGATGACCGAACATTTCGGCAATGACCTGCCGGAAATGATTGTCGAGCCGGGGCGCTTCATCGTGGGTGATGCGGGCGTGGTCTCGTCCGAGGTCGTGCTGGTCAGCCGCCGTGGCATTGATGACGGCGTGCGCTGGGTCTATCTGGACATCGGGCGTTTCGGCGGCCTGGCCGAGACCGAGGGCGAAGCCATCCGCTACGGCATCCGCACCGCGCATGACGGCATGGAAACCGGCCCGGTCGCCATTGCCGGTCCCACCTGCGATGGCGCGGACATCATGTACGAAAAGACCCCTTACGCCCTGCCGCTTGGCCTGGAGTCGGGGGACCGGATCGAACTGCTCTCCACCGGGGCGTACGTGTCCACTTACTGCTCGACCGGGTTCAACGGCCTCCGGCCGCTTGAGGAACATTATATCTGACACGGCGCGTCCGTTTCGGAACATGCACGGCAGGGCGGCGGGACGGGGGTCTTGCCGCCCTGCGTGTATGTGGGGAATACACACGGCAGTTCAGTCCATGCCGGAGGTGCCCGCCCGTGTCCTTTTCCACAATGCCGCGCATACTGGCCCTTGTCGCCATCCTGTCTGGCGTGGGGGGCGTGGCGCAGGCTTTCGCCGCGCCGGTGCTGGTTCAGGCCACACCGGCGGCGGGGCAGACGGTGGCGGCGGGCAATGTCGCGCTCAGGCTGTCATTTGACACCGTGATCGACCCCTTCCGCGCCCGCCTGCTCCTGCTGGGGCCGGATGGCGCACCCCGTCTGCTGCCTGCCTCGCCCGTTGATGACGAGCAGCAGGTCATTTCCACCACCGTGGCCCTGACACCGGGGCATTATGTCCTGCACTGGCGCATGCGTACGCGCGGGGGCGATACGGGCGAGGGAACGCTGCCCTTTGACGTGGGCACGCCTTCCACCCCGCCAGCCACCGGCGCCACGCCGTCAAGGTAGTGCGGCGGGCCTTATTCCACCGCCGCGCGCAGGCCCGCCCCGGCTGCGAGCGGGCATAGCGGAATCGCCCCGGCGAGGAAGGCCCCCAGCAGTTCCAGGTCAGGCCCCCATGACAGGCCGGTCTGTGCCGCATCAAGGGCGGCCGCGCCAAAAATGAGCGCGGGCGTGGTCAGCGGCAGCACCAGCAGCGGCAGCAGCACCCCGCCCCGGCGCGCACCCAGCACGACCGAGGCCGCCATGCCGCCGATCAGCGACAGGATGAGCGTGCCCAGGAACAGCCCCGCCAGCAGCACCACCATGCTGCTGCCCGGCATGCCCAGCATGATGGCCAGCGGCCCCGCCGCCAGCAGCAGGGGCAGGCCGGTCGTAAGCCAGTGGGCGATGATCTTGGCCAGCGCGATCAGCGACGGGGGCAGCCCGGTCATGAGAAGCTGGTCGAGCGATCCGTCTTCCAGTTCCGAGCCGAACAGCCTGTCCAGCGGCAGGAGGGCCGCCAGCAGCGCGCAGACCCATACGATGCCGGGGGCCATGCGCCGCAGCAGTTCGGGCGAGGGGCCAAGGGCCAGCGGGAACAGCGCGCCCGCAAGGATGAAGAACAGCACCGCGCCCAGCGTATCCGCCCCATGGCGCAGGGCAAGGCGCAGGTCACGTTCCAGAATGGCCATGATGAGGGAGGGAATCTGGAATTTCACAGCAGGTCATCCTCGGGAAAATCCTCCATCGGCTGCGGGATGTCGGATTCGTTCAGGCCGGGCAGCGCCAGCGTCCGGGCGTTGGGCAGGGGCAGGGGGACATGGGTTGTCGCGATCACGATTCCGCCAGCCTGCCGGTGGGCCGCAAACAGTGTGCCAAGCAGGTCCATCGTGTTCATGTCCAGCCCCAGGCTCGGCTCATCCAGCAGCCATAGCGGGGCACGCGCCAGCAGTACGCGCGCCAGTGCCGCGCGGCGTTTCTGCCCGGCGGACAGCATGCGCGCCGGCAGGTCGGCCAGCCCCAGAATATTGAGCGATTTCATGCATGAATCGGGGTCTCCCCCCCCGGATCTGGCCGCCAGCGTCAGGTTTTCGCGCAGCGTCAGCCCCGGTTTCAGCGCGTCCTGATGGCCCAGATAGGCCACGCGGCTGGCGTGCTCGCTGCGGTCGGCCAGCGTATCCACACCCGACCACAGGACATGGCCGCCTTCAGGTTTGCGCAAACCCGCCAGCACCCGCAGCAATGTGGACTTGCCCGCGCCGTTCGGTCCGGTCAGGAGCAGGGCGGAACCTGCCTCCAGCGTGAATCCGACCCGGTCGAGAACCAGCCGTTCACCGCGGAAAACCGAGATATTTTCCACTTCCAGCATAGGGGGGCCGGGGGGAGTAAAGGCAGGAATGACAGAAA